>JBFGUQ010000075.1:0-8701 GCA_041565515.1 Rhodocyclaceae bacterium
GCTGCTGTCGAGCCTGCCCGGCGCCCTGGTGCTCGTCGCGCTCCGCCGACCCCGACCGGAAGCACGCGGCGCGACCCCGGGGGAAGCGCCGTGATCGGGCACTCAGCGCAGGGCGAGATCGAACAGCGTGTCCTCGCCGCAGGAAAAGGTCCTGCACGCCGGCCGCAACGCCTGGTCCAGCGTCATGATCGGCGTCAGGCCGAGCCCGCTGCGGCCCGAGCCGATCAACATCGGCGCCACCATCACGTGAAGCCGATCCAGCACGCCCGCCTGCACGAACCGCGACACCGTCACGCCGCCGCCTTCGACCAGCACCCGCGCAAGGCCGCGCGCACCCAGGCAGGCGAGCACCGCCGCCGGCGCGAATCCATCCGGGCCGGCCTCGACCACGACGCGCTCGACGTGCGCGGCGGCCGCCGCGAGCGGCGCGCCCGCACCCGGCGCGACGATGTGCAGGCTTGGCGCGGCCGCATCGGAAAGCACCCGGCGATCGGCCACCACGCGGGCGCGCGGATCGAGCACGACGCGCACCGGATTCGGCCCCGGCACGTGGCGCACGGTCAGCTGCGGGTCATCGGCATCCACGGTGCCGACGCCGACCACGACGGCATCGCAGATCGCGCGCAAGCGATGCAGATGCGCGCGCGCCGCCTCTCCGTTGATATAGTGCGAGGCTCCGCTGACGGTGGCGATGCGTCCGTCCAGGCTCTGGCCGAGCTGGCCCAGGGCAAGCGGGCCAGGATGCGCCACCAGCGGGAGGAACAGCTCCAGCAGCCGCGCGCCGGCCCGGCTGGCCTTCGGCGAGCAGCACCAGCGCCCGCCGGCGGTGACTTCGAGCCGGGCCTTGCCCTGCACGAAACGGGCCTGCGGCTGGCGGACCCAGTCGTGCTTGCGGGCCTGCAGCAGCAGCGCCCAGGCCTCGGCTTCCTGAAGATCATGCACCGCCATGCAGCACCCCGATTTGAAGAATACCCGGCCGACGCATGCCGAACCGGATCCGAACGGCCCGCGAACGCCCTGCGAACACGAAGAAAGAGAAGGAGAGCACCCTGATGCCGATGCGCCAAGCCGAGCGTGCCATATTCGACCTGCGACGCGGCCTTCCGGTACTGCTGCGCAACCCTGGCGCAAATACCCTGATCCACGCCATAGAGGGGCTGGACGAGGCCGCCCTCGCCGATGCGGGCAGGCTTGCGGGCAGCGTGCCGGTGCTGATCCTGAGCCGCCACCGGCTGGCGAGCCTGGGTCACATTATCACCGACGAATCGGCCGCCCTGACACTGGATCCGCTGCCCGACGCCGCGGCGATCCACCGCCTTGCATGCGAACGCCAGGCCAGCCTGCCGGCAACGCCCGCGGCCTTGCCCCCCGATTCCCCGGGTGCCGCCGCGCTGCGCCTGCTGCGCCGCGCCCAGCTGCTGCCTGCAGCACTGGCCACCGAGGTCGCGCCGAGCCATCAGCGCGTCATCGCCGAACTGGTCGCCGACGGCACCCTGCTCGCGGTCGACACCGCCGAGGCGGCAGCGCTGTGCCAGGGTGGCCCGGGTCGCCTGAGCCGCATCAGCGAGGCGCGCGTGCCGCTGGCCGAGGCCGAGGACACCCGCTTCGTGCTCTTTCGCGAGCCCGATGGCATGCACGAGCACGTTGCGATCGTGATTGGCGATCCGAAGCAATGGCCGGAGGCCGTTCCCGTTCGCCTGCACTCGTCCTGCCTCACCGGCGACCTGTTCGGCAGCCTGCGATGCGACTGCGGCGAGCAGCTGCGCCGCGGCGTGGCCGCGATCAGCGCCCAGGGCGGCGGCATCCTGCTGTATCTGTCGCAGGAGGGGCGTGGCATCGGTCTGGCGAACAAGCTCCGCGCCTACGGCCTGCAGGACGAAGGCCTGGACACGATCGACGCCGACCAGGTGATCGGCTTCAGCCAGGACGAGCGCGACTATCGCATCGCCCACGAGATGCTCGAAGAACTCGCGGTGACGAAGATACTGCTGCTGACGAACAATCCCACCAAGGTCGAGTCCTTGCGCGCCGCCGGCATCAACGTCGCCGGCCGCCAGGCGATCTACGGGGAGATCACCGCCCAGAACCAGCGCTACTTGAGCACCAAGGCGCATCGGCACGGCCACTTCCTGCACGAGCTGCTCGCCAGTGAGGACGAGCAGGACGAGCCCGACGAGCGGGAAGCCGGGCCGGGCCCCGGAGACGACACGGCCGCGTGATGCCGGGCTCAGGCGCGCGGCAGGCCCGCTCGAGGGCCATCGAAGCGGGCAAGATCGAAGCCGTGCGCCTCTTCGATCAGGCGTGCCAGACAGGCCGAGAAATGCACCACCAGGCGCCGACCGAGCGCTGCGTCGGCAAGTCTCGGGTCGCCCGCGACCCCGGCCGGATGCAGATCCTGCGCCATCCAGCCGAAACCGGCCTCGCCTTCCGGCCCGAGGCGCGCGCCTGCCGCCGCCATGTCGTGCCCGAGCGACCTGAAGTCGCCCAGCGCATCGCGCCGCAGCTTGTGCGGCGCGAGATGCAGCATCATCGCTGTCTCCAGTGCGCCGCCGTGCAGGCCATGACGCAGTTCCTCCGCAGGCAGGGCATCGGTCGGCGGCGCAAAGCGAAAGTAGTTTGCGCGCACCACCAGCATGCGATGGGCATTGCGCAGCTTGAGCGCCGCCAGGTCAACCAGTGCCTTGTTGCCGCCATGAGTGTTGAACAGCACCAGGCGCCGGAAGCCCGCGCGCGCGACGCTGTCGCCGAGCTCGACCAGGTTGGCCAGCGCGGTTTCGGGCGACAGGCTCAGCGTGCCGGCGAAAGCGGTGTGCTCGAGGCTGAGCCCCACCGCCAGCGCGGGCAGCACCAGCACCGGCGTGCCGGGCGCGAGCTGCGGCAGGGCCGCCTCGACAAGACCGGTGGCGATATCGAGGTCGGTCGACAGGGGCAGGTGCTCGCCGTGTTGCTCGATCGCGGCCAGCGGCAACACGACGACCCCGTCGCGCGCCGCCACCGCGGCGACTTCGGCCGGTGTGCGATCCTGCCAGCTGAAACTGGGCGGGGTGCTCATCTCGATCTCCTGGGTTGGTCCGGCCGTCGTGCCCGCGCCGCGTCCCATGATGCTACCGGCCCGAGCCTGGGATGGCGATGAGAACGCGCTGGCCCGCCGCCATGCTCACCATCCTCGCGCCCTTGCTGGTGCTGAACGCGCTGCTCAGCTTCGACAACGACTGGCCCAGCCTGTGGGTCCGCTTCGGCGCGCGAGCATCGGTCGAGCTTGCCGCCCTGGTGCTGGGCCTGAGCCTGTGGCTCGGCCGACGCCGGACGGTTCCACCCGCGGCGCTGACGGTGCTGGCCATCGTCGTGATGCTTTGGAGCGTGCTGCGCTACATCGATGTCACCGTGCCGGCCATCTTCGGCCGTCCGGTGAACGTCTATTGGGACGGGCGGCACCTGTGGCAGCTGCTGCGAATGGCGAGCGACGATGCGCCGTGGTGGTGGCTGGCGGGCGGTTCCGCCGCGCTGGCACTGGTGCTGACCCCGCCGTTTCTCTTCGTTCGCTGGCTGCTGCGAGCGCTCGCCGCCGCCCTCGCCCGCCCGGCCGAGCGCGCCCTGTCACTGGTCGCGAGCGCGGGTCTGTGCGCAGCGTTTGCCGCCGCGCCGCTGCTCGGCGTCGACAGGCACGCGCTCTTTCCACGCCCGCTCACCGCGACGATCGCCGAACAGGCGGTGAGGCTGCACGCAGCACTGAGCCCGACCCGCAGCGAGTCGCGACTGTCGCCCAGTCCGTTGTTCAACGGTGAGCTCTCCGCCCTCGCAGGCGCCGACGTGCTGATCATCTTCGCCGAGGCCTACGGTGCGGCAAGCTTCGACATCCCGGAGATCGCCGATGCGCTCGCGCCCGGGCGCGAGGCGCTGGCGACGTCCCTGCGTGCCGGCGGCCGCCACGCGGTGTCCGCGCGGGTGCGCTCGCCCACCTTCGGCGGTGCCTCGTGGCTGGCGCACGGGGCACTGCTTTCGGGGGTCGATACGCGCGATCCGGACGACTACGACCTTCTGCTGACGACGACACGCCCGACCCTGGTCAGCCATTTCGCCCGCCACGGCTACCGCACCATCGCCTGGATGCCGGGTCTGCAACGCCCCTGGCCGGAGGGGCGCTTCTATGGCTTCGATCGCTACGGCGATGCCGAC
Source organism: Rhodocyclaceae bacterium (assembly GCA_041565515.1). Lineage (GTDB taxonomy): Bacteria > Pseudomonadota > Gammaproteobacteria > Burkholderiales > Rhodocyclaceae > Thauera. Next base: position 4,177 of record JBFGUQ010000075.1, read on the forward strand.
TCCATCGGCTACCTCGGGCGCGGCTTCGGCTACTGGCGGATCCCGGACCAGGCCGCGATCGCATTGCTCCAGGCGCAGGAACTCGCGCCCGCCCAACCTCCCGAAGAGGCTGCTCGCAGCCCGCGCTTCATCGTCTTTCCGACCGTGACGACCCATGCGCCGTTTCGCCCCGTCCCGCCCTACCTGCAGGACTGGAGCAAGCTGCTGCGCCCGGACGCCTATTCCGCCGCAGCGGTGGAGCAGGCGCTGGCCCAGCCGAAGTCGTGGGTGGAGCCGCTGCCGGCATATCTCGACGCCATGCGCTACCAATTCGACTGGCTTGCCGCCTACGTCGGCGGGCATGCGCCGCCCGACGCGCTGATCATCGTCATCGGCGACCACCAGCCGATCGGCGGTGTCAGCGGCCGGGATGCCTCCTGGGACGTGCCTGTGCACGTGCTGAGCCGCGACCAGGCCCTGCTCGCGCGCTTCGAAGCGCTGGGCTTCACCGCGGGCCTCACGCCGCCGGCAGGGTCGATCGGTGGCATGCACGAGCTCACGCCGATCCTGCTCACCGCCTTCGGACGTTCCCCGCTCCCCGCCCCCGCCCACACGGCACGTCTCGCGCCTGAACCCGGCTGACTGCCATGCGATACGGGCCCGCAAGCCATTCGGGGCTGCTGCGCCTCATCCGCCCATGGGCCACCCGAGCAAATGACAATGATCTTCCGCTCGCCGTTTGCTAGATTGAAACGAGGTAGTCCCTACGAGCACGGGTGAGACCCGGAGGAGAGCAACATGAACGTGACCGTTAGCGGAACCTACGATTCGGTAGCCACGGCCCGGAATGTCGAAGAGCAGCTGGTGGCCTACGGCATCCCGCAGGAGAACATCTTCGTCGATGAGGACGCCAGGCAGATCAAGGTCACGACACCGGAAGCGACCAAGGCGGAAATCGTGGCGATCCTCAAGCAGCACAATCCGAGCCGCCTCACCTGAGCGTTGCGCCCTGCAGGAAGAAGTGTTTCGGCGGGCGCCCGAAGCGCGCCCGTGCCGACCCTACTCTTCGAACACCAGCGCCTGCGAATCCGCGCCGATCTCCTCGAGCGCGGCGGTGACCGAATCCATGAAAGCCGGCGGGCCGCAGACATAGAACTGCTGCTCGAGATCGCCGATCGTCTCGTCGAGGTAGGCCTCGTCGATCCGCCGCTGTTCGTAGCCGGCGAACGCGTCGTCGGTGCAGATGAAGTGGCATCGCTCACCGAGGTAGTGCCGCAGTTCCTTCTCGCAGATGATGTCCGACGGCGTCTTGTTGGCGAAGATCAGGCCGTGACCGTCCAGTTCCTGCCTGCGGGCGAGTTCGCGCAGGATGGCAATGAACGGCGTGATCCCAGCGCCCCCGGCGATGAAGGTGCCGGCGCCCCGATGCTGGATCGTGCCGAAGGGCTCCGACATCAGCAGCCGTGCCCCGGGCTGCAGGCGATGCAGTTCGCGGGTCACGCCCTCGTGTTGCGGGTATGACTTGATGATGAACTCGATGACTTCGTCATCGGCCAGGGAAGTCGGCGTGAAGGGCCGCCCCTCGTCTCGCCATTCAGGCGAATCGATGGCCAGCTCGACGCCCTGGCCGGGTGTGAAGCTGAAGCCATCCGGACGGCTGAAGATGAAGCGCATCACGTCGTGGGTGACGAACTCGCGCATCAGCAGTTTCAGTTCGTGTTCCATTTCCGGCACCTCCCGTTTGACGAAGCGTTGGCACCCCATCCCAACGGGGTGCTCGTGCCTTCGATCCGCGTGCGAGTGGCGGCGTCATGCCGCACCGCCACCCGGTGAATATAGAAGATCGCCCGCGGCCGCGTTAGTTCGTCGCACGTCGCACGCGGCATTCGGAGGCTCGCCTCCTTCCACCCCCGAGCCCGGCAGACAGGGGCTGCTCGCGCGCCTCGCCTGCGGACGGGCGACGTGGGTGGCGAGAACCGCCGCGCAGCGCCGACCGCCAACTGGCGTTAGAATCCCGCAGGATGGTCCCGGCGGCCGTGCAACGGCCGCCGGGACCTCGTCACTGTGCTGCATGCGAATGTCTTTCAGGAACCCGACCAACCCTTATCGGAGGTGAGCATGCCCGGACTGCTACCGGACGTCGATCCCGACGGCCTTCTGGAATACTCGGTGGTCTACACCGACCGTTCCCTCAACCACATGTCGCGCGCCTTCCAGGGCGTGATGAAGGACGTCTCAACCACGCTCAAGAAGGTCTACAACGCGCACTCGGTGGCAATCGTTCCCGGCAGCGGCACCTTCGGCATGGAGGCCGTCGCGCGCCAGTTCGCGACCGGGCGCAAGTGCCTGGTGATCCGCAACGGCTGGTTCAGCTATCGGTGGACGCAGATCTTCGACATGGGCGCCATCCCGTCCGAGTCCCTGGTGCTGAAGGCCCGCCAGGTCGATGGTAGCCGGCAGGCACCCTTCATCCCGGCCCCGATCGACGAAGTCGTGCGCACGATCCGCGAGTACCGGCCGGATGTCGTCTTCGCCCCCCACGTCGAGACCTCGGCCGGCATGATGCTGCCCGACGACTACCTGGGTCAGGTCGCCGACGCGGTCCATGGCGTGGACGGCCTGTTCGTGCTCGACTGCATTGCCTCCGGAACGGTCTGGGTGGACATGCAGGCTTCCGGCGTCGACGTCCTCATCAGCGCGCCGCAAAAGGGTTGGAGCGCCTCGCCGTGCTGCGGCCTGGTCATGCTCAGCGAGCTCGCGCGCGCGCGCATCGAATCCACCACCAGCACCAGCTTCGCCTGTGACCTGCGCAAGTGGCTGCAGATCATGGAGACCTACGAACAGGGCGCGCACGCCTACCACGCCACCATGCCGACAGACGGCCTGACGCGCTTGCGCGACATCATGAAGGAGACCGAGGCCTATGGCTTCGCCAGGGTGCGCGCCGAGCAACTCGAGCTCGGTGCCCAGGTGCGGGCGCTGTTCGCCGCCAAGGGTATCCGCAGCGTGGCGGCAGAGGGCTTCCAGGCGCCCGGCGTGGTCGTGAGCTACACCGACGACGACGCGATTCGCACCGGCGCCAAGTTCGCCGCCGAGGGGCTGCAGATCGCCGCCGGGGTTCCCCTGCAATGCGACGAACCGGCCGACTTCAAGACCTTCCGCCTCGGCCTGTTCGGCCTCGACAAGCTGCACAACCCCGAGCGCACGGTCGCGAGCCTGAAAGCCGCACTGGACCGCGTGCTCTGACGCCGGTCCTGCGCCGGGCGCTCGACCGGCCGCGGATCAGGCGCCCTCGGCCTCCGGCTCGCCTGGCAACTCGTCCAGTCGGGCCGATTCGATCTTGTGGAAATGCGCGCTGATCTTGCGGCTCGAGGTCTGCACCTCCTGCACGTCGCGGCTCGCCTGGTCGATATGGCGCGCCAGTGCGCTCATGCGTTCGTCGAAGCGATGGAAGTCCTTCGCCAGCTTGCCCAGCGCATCCTGGATGACGTGGATCTGCTTGCGCGTCTCGACGTCCTTCAGCACCGCGCGAGCGGTGTTGAGCACCGCCATCAGGGTCGTGGGTGACACGATCCACACCCGCTTGTGCTGCGCGTAGGCGACCACCTCCGGGTGGTAGGCATGCACTTCGGCGAAAACCGCCTCGGCCGGCAGGAACAGCACCGCACCGTCTGAGGTGACACCGGGCAGGATGTACTTCGACGCGATGGCGTCGACATGGCGCTTCACATCGGTCCGAAAGGCCTGTTGCGCGGCACGTCGGTCGATCTCGCCCGCGGCCGGATCGAACATGCGGTGATAGTTCTCGAGCGGGAACTTCGCGTCCACCGCGACCCGGCCGGTGGGTGCGGGCAAGGTGAGCAGGCAGTCGACCCGGGTGTTGTTCGGCAGCGCGGCCTGGAAGGCGTAGGCGTCCGGCGGCAGCATGTTCTGCACCAGGGCCTCGAGCTGCACCTCGCCGAAGGCGCCGCGCGCCTTCTTGTCGCCGAGCAGCTCCTGCAGGCTGACGACGTTGGTGGTGAGGCCGTCGATCTTCTTCTGCGCCTCGTCGATCGTCGCCAGCCGCGCCATGACGCTGGCGAAGGTCTCGTTGGTCTTGCGGAAGCCCTCGTCGAGGCGCTGGTTCACATGCCCGGCGAGCGTTTCCAGGCGGCCATCGACCGCCTGGGTCAGCGTATTGATGCTGCGCGACAGCTGCACCGACGCAGCCGCCAGTCCGCGTTGCAGCAGTTCGCGGTCGGCCCGCGCATGTTCGCCGATGCGGTCGGTCTGGCGGCCGAGGCCCTCGTGCAGGTCGCGAAGGATCTCGCGATGCTGCGCCGCGAGTTGCTGGTCGAGGCGCTCGGCCAGCTGCTCGCCGAGCCGGACGTGCATCGACTCTTCCAGCCGCGACAAGCGCCACAGCACGCAGATCAACAGCAACAGGGCGACGCCCGTCAGGGCGCCGAGCAGCAACTCGGTGCGGGACAGCACCAGATCGGTCAAGCCAGCGCCCTCAGGCTCGTCAGGGGCGGGCGCGACAGCAGCTTGCGCGTGCCCAGCCAGC
>JBFGUQ010000076.1:0-8675 GCA_041565515.1 Rhodocyclaceae bacterium
ACAACCCGCCACCGCCGCCGTCGTGTCGATCGTCACGCTCGCGCTCGTCGGCTGTGCCGTGCAGACCCCTCGCCTGCTCGGCTCGCCGCCGGCGGACCTGCCGCGCAGCGTCGATCTCGCCGACACACCCTTTTTTCCGGACGAAAGTCATTTCTGCGGACCCGCGGCGCTGGCCACCACCTTGTCGGCCGTCGGTCTGCCGACCGCGCCAGAAGCACTGATCGACCGGGTCTTCCTGCCCGGCCGCCAGGGTTCGCTGCAACTGGAGATGCTCGCCGGTGCGCGCCGCCAGGGCGCAGTGGCTACCCGGATTCCCGACACCCTGGAAGCCCTCATGCGGGAGATCGCGGCAGGGAACCCGGTGATCGTTCTGCAAAACCTGGGCCTGTCATGGGCGCCGTCCTGGCATTACGCCGTGGCCGTCGGCTACGATCTCGACGCCGGCGACATCCTGCTGCGCTCGGGTCCGATGAAGCGCCAGGAAATGGCGCTGCGCACCTTCGAGCACACCTGGGACCGGAGCAAGCGCTGGGCCTTCGTGACCTTGCCGCCGGGGGCCTTGCCGGCGACCGCGACCGAGGCCGACGCGACCACCGCCCTGGTCGCCTTCGAACGCAACGCCCCGCCGCGCGACGCGGTCCGCGCCTACCGCGCAGGCCTCGCACGCTGGCCCGACAGCCTCACGCTGGCGATGGGCCTGGGCAACAGCCTGTACTCGGCCGGGGACAGACAGGGCGCGGCATCGATATTCCGCGAGGCGGCCGACCGGCATCGATCGGCCGCCGCATACAACAACCTTGCCCGCGTGCTGCTGGAACTGGGTCGTCCTCAGGCCGCACGCGAGGCAGCGCAGCTGGCGCTCCCCATCGCCGGCCCGCTGCAGGCGACCGTACTCGAGACGCTGCAGGCGATCGAGAGCCGAACGAAGACCCGCTAGCCCCGCAGTCCCGGTCCCAGACCGGTTCGGGCGCCCGGGCGCAACTTGGAGCAGGCAACAAGTGACAGCAATTCGTGGAACCCTTCGACGCGCCGGCGCCGGCCTGTGGGCGATCTGCCTGATCCTCCTGACGCAGGCCTCGGCCGCCGCCCGGTCGGATACCGACGAAGACGTCTGGGCTGCCTTGCGCACGGGCGGACACGTGGTCCTGGTGCGGCATGCGCTGGCGCCAGGCATCGGCGATCCCGATCACTTCCGGGTCGACGACTGCACGACACAGCGCAACCTCTCGGACTCCGGCCGTGAACAGGCGCGCGCGATCGGAGCCCGCCTGCGCGAACAAGGCATCGCCGGCGCAAGCATCTATTCGAGCCAGTGGTGCCGCTGCCTCGACACGGCGCGGCTGCTCGGGCTGGGCGACGTGACCCCCTTTCCCGGCCTGAACTCCCTGTTTCGCCGCAGCAGCGAAGAAGCCCGGCAGAGCGAGGCGGTGCGGGAACTGATCCGGAATCAGGCGAGCCCGGACAAGACGCTGGTACTGGTGACCCATCAGGTCAATATCACCGCCCTCAGCGGCGTGTATCCGCAGTCGGGCGAGATGGTCGTGCTTCGCCCCGACGGCGACGGCCTGCTCGAAATCGGTCGCATCCGCTAGGCAGCGGGCGGCCTAGCGGCTCGACGCCGCCAGCAGCGCACCGGCGCCGACGAACAATCCGCCGAACACCCGGTTCTGCGCGCGCAGCGCGCGCGGATTGGCGAGCAGGGGGCGGAAGCGCGTCGCCAGCAACGCGTAGCAGGACATCACCACCGTGTCCACGGCGACCATCGTCGCGCCGATGGCGAGGAATTGCGGCCACTGCGGAGCGCCCGGCACGATGAACTGCGGCACCAGGGCGGCCATGAAGACGATCGCCTTGGGGTTGGTGAGGTTGACCAGCAGGCCCTGGGTATAGAGATTGCGTGCGGGGCGCACGGGCGTGGCCGGCCCGACGCTCCCTTCGCCGCCGATCGATTCCGCGGGCGAGCGCCATTTCTGCACCCCGAGCCAGATCAGGTAGGCAGCGCCGAGCACCTTGACGATGAGAAAGGCGGTGCTCGACGTGGCCAGCACGGCCCCGAGCCCCAGTGCCACGACGGCAAGCTGCAGCAGCAAGGCGAATTCCAGCCCGGCGATCGATCGCAGCGCGGCACCGTATCCGTGCCGCAGCCCGGTCGCCATCGACAGCACCGCGCCCGGCCCCGGCGAAACGGCGATCACCACCGCCGCGGCAACGAAGGCCAGCCAGAGACTCCAACTCATGATCCGCTCCAATATCAGCCAAACAGGCTGTGCAGCATTTTCGCGCACAGCAGCATCAGCACGCCAGCGAAAATCTTCTTCAGCGTGGCCACCGGCAAGCGGTGCGCCATCCGCGCGCCGAGCGGCGCGGTCACGATGCTCGGCAGCGACACCAGCACCAGCGCGGGAACATGGATGTAGCCGAGGGAATAAGGTGGCGCGCCCGTCGCCGCCCAGCCATTGACGAGATAGCCCACGGTGCCGGCCACCGCGATCGGCAGGCCGATCGCCGCCGAGGTGCCGATGGCATGCTGCACCTTGACGTTGCACCAGGTCATGAACGGCACCGACATCGAGCCCCCGCCGATCGCCACCAGCGCCGACACGCCGCCGATGCCCAGACCCGCCATCCCCATGCCGACGGCGCCGGGCAGGCCCCGGCTCGGCTTGGGCTTGATGTTGAGCAGCATCTGCAGCGACACATAGGCCATGTAGGCGGCGAAGAAGATCGCCAGCGGCACGGTGTCGATCCGGGAAGCGAGAAAGGTGCCGCCGAAGGTGCCGAGCAGGATGGCCGGCGTGATCGCACGCACCACGTCCCATCGCACCGCGCCATGCCGATGGTGGGCGCGCAGGCTGGACACCGAGGTGATCACGATCGCCGCCATCGAGGTACCGAGCGCCATATGCACGACCTGTTCGTGCGAAAAGCCCTGGGCCAGGAAGAAGGTGGTCAGGATCGGCACCATGATGCCCCCGCCGCCGACGCCGAGCAGGCCGGCGAAGAAGCCGACCATGACGCCGAGCAGGGGATAGGCGAACCACCAAAGGGAGATGTCCATTATTCTCTACTTCCGGATTGCCGTGTGTTCGCGGGCGACCGGCCAGGCTGGGCAGTGCGGGGCCCCGAATCTTCGCCACTTCCGCAGCCCGGTGCAAGCGAACTCGCGCCCTCGCCTGCGCCACCGTTGCGGCCGTCGTCGGCGCCCGCGATCGCGTTGCGGCCCGGCCCGGCATCATGCCGATCCTGCGCCGACCGACAGCCTCCCCTAGCCCCAGCATCGCGCCGTGGCCCGGGAATCGGCGCGGAATCCGCATGCGGGCAAATACGGATTGGCGCTGCGGAGGGCAACAAGGGACAATCGTCCGGGGAACTCAACGGACGCCAGATCCGGTTTTCGCCCGTTCCACGCTTTCCAAAAGACCAATCCAGGAGACTCCCTGATGCGACTGATCCGCAGCCTCGGCCTCGCTGCCGGCGTAATTCTCTCGACCGGCCTGGCCGCCAACGCCCACGCCCAATCCTTCATCAACGTCCTGACCGGCGGGACCAGCGGGGTCTATTACCCGCTCGGCGTCGCCCTGTCCCAAACCTACGCCAAGGTGCTGCCCGAGGCGAAGACGAGCGTGCAGTCGACCAAGGCCAGCGCCGAGAACCTCAACCTGCTGCAGTCGGGCCGCGGCGAGGTGGGCTTCGCGCTGGGCGACGCGGTGTCGGCGGCATGGAACGGCGACGAGGAGGCCGGCTTCAAGACCAAGCTCACCAAACTGCGCGGGCTGGCCGCGATCTACCCCAACTACATCCAGATCGTGGCCGCGGAGGACTCCGGCATCAAGACGATCGCCGACCTCAAGGGCAAGCGCGTATCGGTCGGGGCGGCACGCTCGGGTACCGAGCTCAACGCGCGCGCCATCTTCAAGGGCGCCGGCATGAGCTACGAGGACCTGGGCAAGGTCGAGTACCTGCCCTTCGGCGAGTCGGTCGAACTGCTGAAGAACCGCCAGCTCGACGCCACGCTGCAGTCCGCAGGCCTCGGCGTGGCATCGCTGCGCGACCTCGCGACCTCGGTGAAGATCGTCGTCGTTCCGGTGCCGGCCGAAGTCATCGCCAAGATCGGCGACGCCGCCTATCAGCCCGGCGTCATCCCGGCCGACACCTACGAGGGCCAGACGGCCGACGTGCAGACCGCGGCCATCCGCAACATCCTCGTCACCCACTCCGGCGTGAGCGACGACACGGTGTATGCGATGACGAAGTCGATGTTCGACAATCTCGACCAGCTCGTTGCCGCGCATGCCTCCGCCAAGGGCATCGTCCCGGCCGAGGCCCCGGTCGGGCTGCCGCTGCCACTGCATCCGGGCGCGGAGAAGTACTATCGCGAAGTCGGCTTGCTGAAGTAAGCCGACTCGCCGCCTCGGGGGCCGCGCAACGCCCGTCGCGCGGCCCGATCTGGCCCCGTCAGGGGCCCTCCCGCACCAGAGAGTCCCCATGTCCCAATCCGCCACGGTAGCGGCCTTCGGCTGGGAGCGGAACAAGGGCGCGCAGGCCCGGGTCCTGTTCCTGATCGCCGTCGCCTTCTCCACCTTCCAGATCATCGTCGCCGCCTATCACCCGCTGTCCTCGCAGGTGATCCGCGCGATTCACGTCGGGTTCACGCTGCTCCTCAGCTTCACGCTGTTCCAGCACTGGCTGCCAGGCCGCTCGGTCGCGCCGCTCGCCTGGCTGGTCGGGCTGAGCGGCTTCGTGCTCGCCTTCTACCACTGGGTGTTCGAGTCCGACCTGATCGTGCGCGCCGGGGATCCGACCCAGACCGACCTGGTCGTGGGCGGGATTACGCTGGTGCTGGTGTTCGAGGCTGCACGCCGCGTAATGGGGCCGGCGCTGCCGCTGATCTGCGGCCTCTTCTTTGCCTATGCCGTCTTCGGTCAACATCTTCCGGGTCCGCTCGCGCACCGCGGCTACGATTTCTCCCAGGTCGTGGAGCATCTGAGCTTCGGCACCGAGGGCATCTACGGCGTACCGACCTATGTCAGCTCGACCTATATCTTCCTCTTCATCCTGTTCGGCGCCTTCCTCGAACAGGCGGGAATGATCCGGCTATTCACCGACTTCGCCCTCGGCACCGTCGGCCACACGCGCGGCGGCCCGGCCAAGGTATCGGTCGTGGCCTCCGGCCTGATGGGCACGATCAACGGCTCGGGCGTCGCCAACGTGGTGACCACCGGCCAGTTCACCATCCCGCTGATGAAGCGCTTCGGCTACAGCCCGGCCTTCGCCGGCGGTGTCGAGGCGACCTCGAGCATGGGCGGACAGATCATGCCGCCGGTAATGGGCGCGGTGGCCTTCATCATGGCCGAGACCATCGGCGTCAAGTACGTCGAGATCGTCAAGGCGGCAATCATTCCGGCGATCCTCTATTTCGTCACCGCCTTCCTGATGGTGCACCTCGAGGCCGGTCGCAAGGGGCTTCACGGCATGGCCAAGAGCGAATGCCCCGACCCGTGGGCGGCGCTGCGCCGCGGCTGGTTCCTGCTGCTGCCGCTCGGCATTCTCGTGTGGCTGCTGTTCGCCGGCTTCACCCCGCTGTTCTCCGGCACCGTCGGCCTTGCGATCACCGCGGTGCTGATCTTCGGTGCCGCGATCGCGATGCGGCTGCAAGGCAACGCCATGCGCATCGCTTTCTGGGTCGCGCTCGGCATCGGCTCGGCCGGCTTCCTGAAATGGGGCATCGACGCCTTCATTGTCCTAATCGCCGTGCTGGTGTTCGCCTGCGCCTTCGTCCATGGCGGCCGCGGCACCATGCACCTGGCCGTCAATGCCCTGGCCGACGGCGCGCGTCACGCGCTGCCGGTCGCCGTGGCCTGCGCGCTGGTGGGCGTGATCATCGGCGTGCTCACGCTGACTGGCGCCGCGACCACCTTCGCCGGCGCGATCATCGCGATCGGCGAGAACAACCTGTTGCTGTCGCTGATCCTGACGATGCTGGTGTGCCTGCTGCTGGGCATGGGCATCCCGACCATTCCCAACTACATCATCACCTCGTCGCTTGCGGCGCCGGCGCTGCTCGAACTGGGCGTGCCGCTGATCGTGTCGCACATGTTCGTGTTCTATTTCGGCATCCTTGCCGACCTCACCCCGCCGGTGGCACTGGCCGCCTTCGCCGCAGCGCCGATCGCCGGCGTGTCGGGCATGAGGATCGGCGTGCAGGCCGTGCGGGTGGCGCTCGCCGGCTTCATCATTCCGTACATGGCCGTGTATGCACCGGAGCTGATGCTGCAGGGAGACTGGACGGTGCTCGCGGTCGTATGGATCGTGTTCAAGGCGCTGGTGGCGATCGCGCTGTGGGGTATCGCCTCGACCGGCTTCCTGTGGCGCGCCGTATCCTGGCCCGAGCGCGTCTGGGCGCTGGTGACCGCGGCGCTGCTGGTCGCCGCCGCGCCGATCACGGACGAAATCGGCATCGGCGCAGCCGCCGCCTTCTTCGCCCTCCAGGTCTGGCATCTGCGCCGGGGCCGACTGGCGGCATGAGCGGCTTGTGCCTGACGAGCGGACTGCTCGCGGCGCAGTTGGCCGCGAGCAGCTTCACGCTCGGCTGGACGCATTCGATCGAAAAGATCCTGTGGGAAGAGGACTGGCAGGTGACGACTGCGGCATTGGTGCTCGAGGAAGGCCGCATCCGCGGCTCGGGTGCCGGCATGGAACCGCCGCCGGATGCCTGGCTCGAGGATGGCGTCTGGCGCTACCGCGCAGACCGTCGCCTCCCGCACCTCACCCTGACCCATTCGCCCTGGGCGGCGGGCTACAGGCTTTGCGTGGACGGTGCGTGCCGCCCGCTGGCCGAGCACCTGCCCGGCCTTCCCGATATCGCCCTGATCGAACTCCTGCCCTGCCCGGCGGCGAAGCCGAGCGGCTGATTCGGCGCGGCCGACGACCGGGCGTGAGCCGGACGCGACGCGTAGACAAGGAAAGGCGCGACTTTCGCCGCGCCTTTCGTGGGGCCCCCCGCATGTGCCGTTTCCGCCGGGCATCCTGAACCTAGGGTTCAGGGAGGTCGCTTTCCTTCCGCTTCAGGCTCACCCGTCAGGGGGCGTGCACACCAGCGGCATCTATGGTCGGCAACCAAGTCTCTCGACTATTGGTTCAAGGAATCTACGACTTCAACGAACACTGCAGGGGATTGATTTGCAACGCCTCGACGCCAGCCTAGAAGAGCTTGTCCTGCTGGGCCAACACCCCATCGAGACGCGCTTGCATGAGTCCGATTCTACGCTTCACACCCTGCATGTCAAACCCGTTTCCGCGCTGATGCTGCAGAAATTCATGGGCGATGTTCAGGGCCGTCATCACTGCAAGTTTCTCGCCCGACGCATGCGTTTTCGATGAAAGCTCCACTAGCCTGTCATCGAGGTAGGCGACGGCTGCGAGCAGTCCCTCGCGGTTTTCGGGCGTGCAGGCGACGCGGTATTCCTTGCCCAGCAGCACGATATCCAGGTGATCCATCGACACGGGTTCAGGCCTCCGGCAGTTTATCCAGCAGCGCCTCGAGCTTGCCGGTGGCAAGCTCGAGCTTGTCCGACAATCGGCGGTTTTCGGCATCCAGCCTGGCCAGGCGCCCGCGCAACTCGACGTTGTCGGCCTTGAGGCGCCCATAGAGGCTGACGAGTTGCTCGATTCGGGATTCGAGTTGTGCGAGTTCGGTGTCCATGGCGCGGATGGTAGAGAGGCCGTTGCGGGGGGTCAATCAGCGCTGGACCTGGGTCACGTCGCGCACCGCGCCAGTATCGGCCGAAGTGGTGAGCGCCGCATAGGCCTGCAGTGCCGCACTGACGACGCGCTCGCGCTTGGCCGGCTTCCACGCGGCGGCGCCCCTGGCCTCCATCGCGGCGCGGCGACGCGCCAACTCCTCGTCGCCGATCGCCAGGTGGATGCTGCGATTGGGGATATCGATCTCGATCGTGTCGCCGTCCTCGACCAGCGCGATCGCACCGCCGCAGGCCGCCTCCGGCGAGGCATGGCCGATGGAAAGTCCCGAGGTGCCACCGGAGAATCGTCCGTCGGTGAGCAGGGCGCAGTCCTTGCCGAGGCCGCGGCTCTTCAGGTACGAGGTGGGGTAGAGCATTTCCTGCATCCCCGGCCCGCCCTTGGGGCCTTCGTAGCGGATGATGACCACGTCGCCCGCCTGCACCACCTCGCCGAGGATGCCCTCGACCGCGTCCTCCTGGCTCTCGAACACGCGCGCCCGGCCGGTGAATTTCCAGATCGACTCATCGACGCCGGCCGTCTTGACGATGCAGCCCTTCTCGGCGATGTTGCCGTAGAGCACGGCGAGCCCGCCGTCCTCGCTGAAGGCGTGCGCCCTGTCGCGGATGACGCCGCCGGAGCGGTCGCGATCCAGCGCCTTCCAGCGCCTGTCCTGGCTGAAGGCCACCTGGGTGGGCACCCCGCCCGGCGCGGCGCGGTAGAAATCGACCACCGCCTTGTCCTCGTTCTGCATGACGTCCCAGCGCGCCAGGGCCTCGGCCACGGTCCTGCTGTGCACGGTGGGCAGGTCGCGGTGCAGCAGGCCGGCGCGATCGAGCTCGCCGAGAATGCCCATGATGCCGCCCGCCCGGTGCACGTCCTCGATATGCACTTCCGCGACCGCCGGCGCCACCTTGCACAGGCAGGGGACGCGCCGC
>JBFGUQ010000077.1:0-8644 GCA_041565515.1 Rhodocyclaceae bacterium
GAGCAGGCGGTCGGCGGCGCCGTTGCCGTAGAAGGCGTAGCGCGGCACACCGTCGGCGCCCAACTCGACCATGCCGAGCGTGGTCGGCGCATCGAACCCGGTCACCGTGTCGGTGCCAACGCCCTCGTCGGCGAGGACCTTGCGCAGGCGATCGCCCAGCATGTCGCGGGCGAGGCCGCCGAAGAAGGACACCGGCTGCGTCAGGCGCGCGAGGCCGATCGCCACGTTGAAGGGTGAGCCGCCGGGGTGGGCTTCGAGCTGGAGCACCCGGCCGGTTTCACTGCCGATATAGACATCGAAGAGGGCTTCGCCGCAAACGAGGAACATGATTATTCGCCTGAGTGGAGTGTGTTGGTCGTGTGCTGCGCTGGCCGGGGCAGTATTCAACCGAGTGCTTGCGCGGGACAGACGCCACCGCGCAAGCACTCGATCAATTCCGCCGCCCCGTCGGTCCGGCCTCGCGCTGCTCAAGGCATTGCGCCGGATCGCATCTGGGCGAGCCTCCGATCAGCGCGGCGCCGACCAGCCCTTGTAGTTGGCGACGTTGTCGCGCGTGATCAGTTCGGACGGGATCAGCACCATCGGATTCTCCGGGTGCTTGCCGTTCATAATCTCGTGGCCGATCACCACCGCCTGCTGCGCCATCAGCCAGGGGTCCTGGCTTGCCGAGGCCTCGACCAGGGTGTTGCTCTTGATCGCGTCCTCGATATCGGGCGCGCCATCGACCGAGGTGATGACGATGCCGCTGCGCTTGAGCTGGCGGGCGGCGAGGTCGCTGCCGATCGCCTGCGGGTCGTTGATCGTGAATACCGCGTCGAGCTGCTGGAAGCGGGTCAGGTGGCCGAGCATGACGTTCATGCCGCCTTCGCGCGAACCCTTGCCGTCCTGGTCGTCGGACAGCACCTTGATGTCGGGCGCCTTGGCGAACTCGGCCTTGCAGCCGTTGACACGGTCGATGACAGCCGATACCTGCGGCCCGTTCTGGATGATGACGTTGCCCTTGCCGCCGAGCTTCTTGACGATGTAGGCGCAGGCGAGCTCGCCTGCCTGCACGTTGTTGGTCTGCACCGTGGCATCGGCACCGGAGGCGGCGACGTCGACGCCGACGACCACGATTCCGGCCTTCTGCGCCTTCTTCACCGCGGGCTCGATCGCCCTCGGGTCGGCGGCGTTTAGCAGGATCATGTCGACGCCCGAGGCGATGAAGTTGTCGATCTGGGTGAATTGCTTGTTGAGGTCGTAGTCGGCCGATACCGCCAGTACCTTGGCATCGGGATTCAGCTCCTTGACCTTGGCCTCCGCGCCCTTGGCGATGGTGACGAAGAAGGGATTGCCGAGCGAGCCGACGGTGATGCCGATGGACTTGATTTCCTTGGCCTGGGCGAAACCGGCGGCGAGCGCCAGGGCCATGCCTGCGACGATTGCATTCTTCTTGAACATCGATGTCTCCTTGCTGGTCGTTGCTGGTGGGGTGACCCGCCCGGTGGCCAGGACCCGGGCGAATGCGGAAAGTGTCTTGCTGGGATTGCTGCGTGTGTTCAGGTACGGGCGCCGGACTGGCGATAGCGGTCGAGGGCGACTGCGCCGATGATGACCAGGCCCTTGATGATGTACTGCCAGATGTCCGAGACACCGACGAGGACGAGGCCATTGGTCAGGACCGCGATGATCAGCGCACCGATCAGGGTGCCGACGATGGTGCCCACGCCGCCGACGAAGCTGGTGCCGCCCAGGATCACCGCGGCGATCGCGTCCAGTTCGTACGACTGGCCGAGCTGCAGGCCATTGGCCGCCATCAGCCGAGACGAGGTCATGACCGCACCGAGGCCGGAGAGCAGGCCGGACATCGCATACACGAAGAGCAGGATCTTCCACACCTTGATGCCGGACAGTCGTGCTGCTTCCGGGTTGCTGCCGACCGAGTAGATGTGCAGGCCGAGCACCGTGCGGCGCAGGATGAACCACGAGACCAGGATCACCAGCGCAGCGATGATCACCAGCCAGGGCACGCCGAGCACGCTGTCGTTGCCGATGAAGGCGAACGGCAGGTCGGGGTTGAAAACCGTCTTGTCATCGCCGATCAGGCGGGCGATGCCGCGCACCGCGGTGAGCGAACCGAGCGTGACGATGAAGGGCGGCAGCTTGAGGAAGGCGATGAGGCCACCGTTGATCAGGCCGAAGATCAGGCCGGCGAGCAGGGCGGCGACGATGCCGAGCATGCCGATATCCGGCACGCCCGACACGATCAGCGCGACCACGGCGGCGGCGGCGAGGATGGAACCGACCGACAGGTCGATGCCGCCGGTCAGGATGACGAAGGTCATGCCCGCGGCCAGGACGATGTTGATCGATGCCTGCTGGGCGATGATGGAGAAGTTTTGCACGCTGAAGAAGGAGTCGGCGATCAGGCCGAAACCGATCATCAGCAGGATCAGCACGGGGAGCATGCCGACCGTTCGCATCAGGGCCTGGAAGTTCTCGCGCGGGCTCGCGGTGCCGCCGCGCAGGGTGTTGGTTGCGTCCATGGTTGTCTCCGGGGGTGGATTCGGTTTGCTGGGGTCTTAGGGGAGGCCGTCAGGCGGCCTGTTTCATGTCGCCCGGGCTGGCGCCAGTGGCGAGCTCGATGATCGATTCCTGGGTGATCGGCTTGCCGGAGTAACCGCCGAGTTCGCCGACGAGTTCGCCCTCGCGCATCACCAGGACGCGGTCTGCGGTACCGACCACCTCGGGCAGCTCGCTGGAGATGACGATGACGCCGACGCCGCGCCGTGCTAGGTCGTTGATGATCCGGTAGATCTCCGACTTGGCGCCAATGTCGACCCCGCGCGTCGGTTCGTCGAGGATCAGCACCTTGGGGTGGATCTCGAGCAGGCGCGACAGCAGCACCTTCTGCTGGTTGCCGCCCGATAGCGCGCCGACGTTTACGTTCGCGTTCGGCACCTTGATCTCGAGTTCGCCGATCGCCGCGTTCGCGCGCTCGCGCCCGCGCTTGAGGTCGAGCACACCGCCGGCGCGCGCATCGACCGAGCAGGCGCAGACGTTGATGTTGTCGCGCACGCTCATGTCCAGGAACAGGCCGCGGCCCTTGCGGTCCTCGGTGAGGTAGGTCATGCCGGCATTGATGGCGTCGAGCGGCGTGCGCACCTTGATGGGCACACCCTCCACCTCGATGTCGCCGGAGATGCGCTCGTCGGCACCGAAGATCAGGCGCGCGAGTTCGGTGCGACCGGCGCCGACGAGGCCGGCGATGCCGAGCACTTCGCCGGCGTGCAGGTCGAAGCCGCAGGGCTTGACGCGCTTGCCGTCGGCCATGTTGCGCACCGACAGCACCACCTTGCCCGGATCGTAGGCCTCGTGCTCCTTCTTGTAGAAACCCGAGATGTCGCGCCCGACCATCATCTGCACCAGCGCATCGGCCGACAGCGCGGCGCGGTCGAGGGTACCGACGTAGCTGCCGTCGCGCAGCACGCTGACACGATCGGAGAGCTCATAGATCTCGGCCATACGGTGGCTGACGTAGACGATCGCCATTCCTTCGCTGCGCAGCTTGCGGATCAGCTCGAACAGGCGGTCGGTCTCGCGCGAGGACAGCGGGGTGGTCGGCTCGTCCATCACCAGGATGCGCGCCTTGGACTGCAGGGCGCGGGCAATCTCGACCAGCTGGCGTTCGGCGATCGACAGGTCGCTGACCACCGTGTTGGCCCTGAAGCTGGCGCCGAGCCGGGTGAGGATGTCGGCGCAGGCCTCTTCCATTTCGCGCCGGGCGACGCGTGGGCCATGGCGCATCTCGCGCCCGAGGTAGATGTTCTCCGCCACCGAGAGACTGGGGCAGAGCGCGAGCTCCTGATAGATCACTGCCACGCCGAGCTCTCGCGACGACTGCGGACCGTCGATGGTGACCGCCTTGCCGTCGATGCGGATCTCGCCGCCCGGATCCATGGTGTAGGCGCCGGACAGGATCTTCATCAGCGTCGACTTGCCGGCGCCGTTTTCTCCCATCAGCGAATGAACCTCGCCCGGATACAGCGTCAGCGAGACGTCGCTCAGGGCTTTGACGCCCGGGAAGGTCTTGGAGATGCCACTCATCTCCAAGACCGGATTCAGGGGTTGTTGGTCAGGCATTTTCCGTCTCCTCGGGGTTGCGGACACCGCTGCGAAGCACTTCGGAACGCGGTGAGAAGCTGTAGAACATGGGCAGGCTGGCTGCGCCGATGGCTCCGGCGTCGCTGCCGAAACTGCCACGGACGATTTCCGGTGCGCCGCGCGCCTCAGGAGCGGTGGCGGCGAGTTCCCTGGCAAGCGCCTCGATCAGGCGCCCGATCAGGCCGGCATCGACGTCGGAGTCGATCACCACCACCGGGACGTCCAGCATGGACAGGGCCGAGCGCAGCGCCGGGGCAAGGGCGTCGACGCAGTCGGCCAGCCACTCGTCGACCGCCGGATGCCCGGCGCGAACGAATTCCTCGAGATCGACGTGGGTGGCGACCCTCTCGCCGCGCCAGCGAAGGTGGCGGGACAGGGCGTTGAGCGAGGCGCGCGACAGCAGCATGTCCCACTTGGCCGTCGGCTTTGGTGCCGAGGGCAGGGTGCCGGCCAGCACCGGCATGACGGCGATGTCGCCCGCGTTGCCGGTGACGCCGCGCAGGCAGGTGCCGTCGAGCGCCACGCCGCAGCCGATCACCGGCCCCATGAAGACATAGATGAAGTCGCCGAAACGGCTGCCGCAACCGTAGAACAACTCGGCGATGGCTGCGGCGTTGCCGTCGTTCTCGCTGAAGACGGGCAGGCCGGCCTGTTCTTCCAGCGCGGCGGGGAAGTCGAAGTCCTTCCACGCGCCGAACTCGGGCAGGGAGAGGTCGAGTTCGCGCAGCCAGGCGTTGAGGTTGAACGGTTGCGCTACGCCGATCCCGGTTACCCGCTCGCGCTCGGCAGGGCTGAGGCCGCCGAGCAGGGCGTCGATGTCATGCTTCACCAGCGCCAGGGTGTCCTGCGGCGTCGGCAGCAGGCGGTTGTGCACCTGGCGCGCGAGGATCACGCCATCGAAATCGACCACTGCGGTCTCGATGGCGTCGCGATCGAGGCGGACACCGATGCCGAAGGCACCCTTGGCGTTAAGCTTCACCAGGGTGGCCGGCTGGCCGCGCTGGCCTTCGGTACGGCGGCCGGTCGGGGCGATCAGCTCGCTGTCCTGCAGGGACTGAATGATCGTGCCGACCGCGGTGCTGGTCAGGTGGGTGCGACGGGCCAGGTCGGCCTTCGAGGCTTCTCCGACGCGGCGCAGCAGCTGCAGCAGCAGCCTTTCGTTCGGACGGCGCAGGCGCATCGGCTTGCGCTCGTGCCTGGTCTTATCTCGCTCCATCCTCGTCTCCTCGCCGGCGGCTCATCGAGAGCCTTGATTAATTGATCAAGTGGCTTTATTAAATGCGATGATGGTTAATTTGTCAAGGAGCTTTATTTAATTGGTTGCTGAACCCATGGATCGGCTCGATACGCCCGCTGTTGCCGGACGGCGCCGCATGGGCGAGCCGCGGTCGCGGACGAAGTCCGCACTTTGCGCTAGCTGTGTCGTGCGGTTCGCGCCCGCCGGCGCGGATACCGGCCTCGTGTGGCCCTCAGGGTCACCGTCCTTGGTTCAACATGCCGGGCGGCCGCACGCATACGAGCCCGATGACGCGCGTGGTGGTCGCCCCGGCCGGGCGTGCCGGCAGTGGCTCCTGCGGGTTCGATCGACTTCCGTCCGGGGCCCTTGCGCCGCCCCAAGGTGGCCCCGGACACGGATGCCGCGCCATGCACACGGGATGCAATCGCCGCCGTGGCCTGCCATCATCGTTACCCGTGTGCGTCGGCCCGCCGGCGCCGGCAGCTGGATCGATGCTCAGCCGTCATCCCAGCGGAACACCAGCTTCGCGCCGGGCCTGGTATCCGCGATCAGGCGAGCATTCGGTTCGTCTGTCCCGGCTACCCATTCGATCGCTTGCTGCCGGCTGCGCCCGAATTGCTCGTGGCGCCGGGTCAGGCGGTCCACACGAAGGGCGTCGTCGACCTCGACGTACCAGATGTCATCGAGCAGCGGGGCGACCTCTGCCCAGTGGCCATCGGCGAGCAGCAGGTAGTTGCCTTCGGTGATCACGAGCTGCGTCCGCGCGAATACTGCGATGGCACCGGCGATGGGCTCTTCGATCTCGCGCCGGAACTCCGGGAAATAGACGATTTCGTCCGCGGCCTGCGATCGCAGCCGGCGCAAGCTCGCCGCATAACCTGTGCTGTCGAAGGTGTCGGGCGCGCCCTTGCGCCCGGATCTGCCGAGCCGCTCCAATTCCGCATTGGCGAGATGAAAGCCGTCCATCGGCACGACCTGCGACACGTCGGGAAAGAACGCGTGCAGGGCTGCCGCCAGCGTCGACTTCCCGCAACCGGGCGGTCCGACCAGTCCGAGCAGCCGGCGTTCGCCGCTCATCAGGAGTTCTCGGACTCGCGCCAGGTAACGGGGGGGAACGGCTGGGAGCTTCGCCCTCATCGCATCGGCTCGCTCGGCGTGGGCTGGCAGGTCTGCCTGGCGGTCAAGATGAAGTGCTGGCAGCGCATCGCATGGGTCTCCGTTGGCATTGGGGTGAAGAGACGCTCGGTGACACGAGTCGTTCTCGTCCCCGCTATTGCTGCTATGGTGTCATTCTGGACGCGATCCCTCGTACAGCAAGTCGGCTGGCGCGGACCTCCGGGCGGGCGTCGCCGCTCGGATCCGAAGGACAGCAAGGGGCGCGAGGGCTCGGCAAGGGGGTGTCGTGGCCCTTCCCGCCAGGGCTTGCCGGCGGGGCTGGGAGCGCTCGCTGTCTACAATTTCTGGACAAGCTGCAGGAGGCGAAACATGACGATGATCATCCTGTTCACCGATTTCGGTGCCGACGACATCTATGTGGGCCAGATCAAGGCGCGGATGCTGCAGACGGCGCCCAAGGGCACCACCATCGTGGACCTGCTGCACAGCGTCCCGGATTTCGACCCCCACGCCGGCGCCCACCTGCTGTCGGCCTTGCAGCCGCGCTTTCCAAAGGGTTCGGTGTTCTTCGCCGTGATCGATCCGGGTGTCGGCACCGAACGCGGCGCCGCCGTGATGGAAGCGGACGAGAAATGGTTCGTCGGACCGGACAACGGGCTGCTGTCGGTCGTTGCCGCACGCGCGCAGCGGACACGGCACTGGCGCATACGCTGGCGCCCGGATGCGCTGTCACCCTCGTTCCACGGACGCGACCTGTTCGCGCCGGTCGCGGCGGGCATCTCCGGCGGCGTGCTCGAGGCGGACTGGCTGCAGTCGAGCGAGAGGCTGGACGTGGAGTTCGGCGCCGACGACCTCGCCCAGATCATCTACATCGACCACTACGGCAATGCCATGACCGGCCTGCGCGCGTCGAACGTGTCGCGCGAACGCGCGCTCGAGGCGATGGGCCGGCGCGTCCCCTGGGCGCGCGTGTTCTCCGAGACGCCGCCGGGTACGGCAGTGTGGAACGAGAACAGCATCGGGCTGGTGGAGCTGGCGGTGAACCAGGGCAGCGCTGCGGAGCAACTCGGCCTGCATGTCGGCGACGCCGTGTCGCTCGTCGACGCCGCCTAG
This sequence comes from Rhodocyclaceae bacterium, assembly GCA_041565515.1. Lineage (GTDB taxonomy): Bacteria > Pseudomonadota > Gammaproteobacteria > Burkholderiales > Rhodocyclaceae > Thauera. Next base: position 7,610 of record JBFGUQ010000077.1, read on the forward strand.
GGCATTGCCCGATCGACAAGGCCGCTCGTCAGGCCTTGTCGTCGCCGCCGTGCGTCTCCGCGAATCGCTTCTCGAGTTCGAGGCGCAAGGCCTTGCGCGCCGCGGCGGCCTCGAAGCGCGCCTTCTCCTTCGGGCTGAAGGGCCGTAGTGCGGGCACCGCAACCGGCTTGCCCTCGTCGTCCATCGCCACCATGGTGAAGAAGCAGCTGTTGGCGTGGCGCACGTCCTGGGTGCGGATGTTCTCGGCCACGACCCTGATGCCGACCTCCATCGACGACTTGCCGGTGTAGTTGACGCTGGCGAGGAAGGTCACGAGTTCGCCGACGTGGATCGGCTGGCGGAACATCACCTGGTCGACAGACAGCGTCACCACGTAACGGCCGGCGTAGCGGCTGGCACAGGCGTAGGCGACCTGGTCCAGCAGCCTGAGGATTGCGCCACCGTGCACCTTGCCGGAGAAGTTGGCCATCTCCGGGGTCATCAGCACGGTCATGGTGAGTTGGTGAGCGGGTAGATCCATTTCTCTGTCTGCGTTCCGTCTGTGTTGTCGGGGGGATGCGCTCGGCCCTGAAACGCCGCCGAGCGGGGGCAGGGCATGGCGGAGCGCTTTCCAACTACATTTTGCGGCGCGAAGCTGTCATTTACCATTCTTTCCTGCGCTTGCCCCCGCTGTCCGTGCTGGATCGGGGCCAGCGCGAGCGCATCGGGTCGCCGGGGCGGGGCGGCTCAGTGCAGGCTCATCGTCCTTGCGCGCCGGCCGGCACCAGCACCAGCTTGCCCGTGAAGGTCTTCGCCATGAAGTCCGTTTGCGCCTGCACGATATCGGACAGGGGGTAGGTTGTCGCCACCAGAGGACGGATTTCGTTGCGTTCGATGTAGCCGACCAGGTTGGAGAACACTTCGCGCGGCTGGTAGGTGCAGCCGAAGAAGCTGAGATCCTTGAGGTAGAGCGTGCGCACGTCGAGTTCGACCAACGGCCCGGCGATCGCGCCCGCCACCGCATAGCGTCCGCCGCGGCAGAGCACGTCCAGCAGC
>JBFGUQ010000078.1:0-8564 GCA_041565515.1 Rhodocyclaceae bacterium
CCCCACCAGTGCCTCGCGAGCCGGGTCGGACAGGAACACCGAATCCGCCTGCAGCGCGGCCAGGCGCCCGCCCTCGCCTGCTGCGACCGGCAGCAGCATCGGCTGGACCTGCGCGACACGAAACAGGTCGATGCCGATCAAGCGCAGGTTCGTCCCGTGTTCCGGCAAGCGGGCATCGAGCTCCAGCAGGGGGCTCGCCTCGGCGACCTCGGCGCGTTGCGCAAGCTCGAAATAAAGCCCCTCGTCGAAGCCGTCGTTCGGCCCGATCGCCTGCAGGTCGGCCTCGCCGGCGAGCAATCGGACGCCACGGCCGAACTCGTCGAGCGCGGCGCCGTGGATGAGCTGGACGGCGAGCCCGAGCGCCACCCCGAGCGCGATCGCCAGCAGCGACAGGGCCGTGCCCAGGCGACGCTGCAACAGGCTCGAAAGGAAGACGCGCGCGAGGCTGGAATTCATGCGCGACCGCTGATGTCGATCAAGCCCTCGGGACCCAGCTCGAGGACCCTGTCGGCCCTGCGCGCCGCGACTCGCGAGTGCGTCACCAGCAGGCTCGCGGCGCCGGCCTCGCGCCCCTGCTCGAGCAGCAGGTCGAGCACGGCGGCAGCGCGGCCGGGATCGAGGTTTCCGGTCGGCTCGTCCGCCAGCAGCAGGGTCGGACGATGCACCAGGGCCCGGGCGATCGCCACGCGCTGCAGCTCGCCACCCGACAGCGTATGGGGGGCGTCACCGGCCCGGGTACCGAGTCCGACGCGATCCAGCATGGCCTCGGCGCGTGCGTCTGCATCCTGAGGAGCCAGATCGAGCAGCCACAGGGGCAGGGCGACGTTGTGGCGCAGGCTCAGGTGCGGCAGGACGTGGAAGGCCTGGAAGACGAAACCGAAGCGCCGACGACGCAGTCGCGACAGGCTGTCGTCGTCGACACCGGTGATGTCGTCGTCGGCCACCCGGATGCGCCCGCCATCGACCGGCTCGAGCCCGGCGATGCAGTTGAGCAGCGTCGACTTGCCCGAGCCCGACTCGCCCATGATCGCCACGCACTCGCCCGCCGCAACCTGCAGCGACAGGTCACGGAACAGCGTGCGCGGCGGCGTGCCGGGCACGGTCTTGCAGAGCGCTTCGACTCGGAGCATGCAGGCACAGACCTCGGACGGATTCGTAAAGTGCCCGGCGGGCGTCTTCGCTTATACTCCGGGCGCCCAAACGGTGCCAAGCGCGGCCCTCAGGCCCGCAGGCCGCGGGCGCGGCAAAGCACGAGGCCCTGCTCCCGATGCCGGTCGACCACTACGAGAACTTTCCTGTTGCCTCCGTTCTGCTTCCCGCCAGGCTGCGCGAGCCGGTGGAGGCGATCTACGCCTTCGCCCGCAGCGCGGACGACGTTGCCGACGAAGGCGACGCGGCGCCGCAGGCGCGGCTGGCACGCCTGCATGACTATCGCCTGGCGCTCGAAGCCACCGCGCGCGGCGAGCGGGTCACCGACGCGAGCCTTGCGCCGACGTTCGAGCGCCTCGGCGAGGCGATCCGCGCCCATGCCCTGCCGGTCCAGCCATTGCGGGATCTGCTCGACGCCTTCAGCCAGGACGTGGGCAAGACCCGCTACGTCGACTTCGCGGAGTTGCGGGACTACTGCCGACGTTCGGCCGATCCGGTGGGCCGCCTGATGCTCCATCTCTACGGCGCGGCGACTTCGGACAACGTCGCGCTGTCCGACCGGATCTGCACCAGCCTGCAGCTGATCAACTTCTGGCAGGACGTGGCGATCGACTGGCGCAAGCGCCGCATCTACATCCCGCAGGACGACATGCGACGCTTCGGCGTGATCGAGGGCGACATCGATGCCTGCAGCCGCGGCGAACGGCCCTGCGATGCGCGCTGGCGCGCCCTGCTCGCACACGAAGTGCAGCGCGCGCGCGCCATGATGCTCGAAGGCGCTCCGCTCGCCCGCCGCCTGCCCGGCCGCGCGGGCTTGGAACTGCGCCTGGTCGTGCACGGCGGCTTGCGCATTCTCGAGCGCATCGAGGCCGTCGCCTACGACGTTTTCCGCCACCGCCCCAGCCTCGGCACCGCCGACTGGGCACGACTCGCATGGCGCGCCCTGCGCTACCGACAGACGACAAGACGATGAACCCACACGACTACTGCCAGGACAAGGCGGCCAAGAGCGGCTCGAGCTTCTATTACAGCTTCATGTTCCTGCCGCCGCAGCGGCGCCAGGCGATCACCGCGTTGTATGCCTTCTGCCGTGAGGTCGACGACGTCGTGGACGAGTGTCACGACCTCTCGCTCGCCCAGACCAAGCTCGAGTGGTGGCGCCAGGAGGTCGCGCGCGTCTACGCCGGTACGCCGACCCACCCGGTCGGCCTGGCCCTGCAGGACGTCATCGGGGCCTTCAACCTGCCGCAGGAGCAGCTGCTCGAGATCATCGACGGCATGGCGATGGACCTGGCGCAGACGCGCTATCTCGACTTCAAGGGCCTGCAGCTTTACTGCTACCGTGTCGCCAGCGTCGTCGGCTTGCTCGCGGCGGAGATTTTCGGCTACCGCGACCGGCAGACGCTGAAGTACGCCCACGACCTCGGCCTGGCCTTCCAGCTCACCAACATCATCCGGGATGTCGGCGAGGATGCCCGGCGTGGCCGCATCTACCTCCCGGTCGAGGATCTGCAGCGCTTCGACGTACCGGCCAGGGACATCCTCGAGGCGCGCTATTCCGACGCCTTTCGTGAGTTGATGGCCTTCCAGGCCCAGCGGGCCGAAAGCTTCTACGATCAGGCCTTCGCCCATCTGCCGGAAGTCGATCGCAAGGCGCAGCGCCCGGGCCTGGTCATGGCCGCCATCTATCGCACGCTGCTGCGTGAGATCGCCGCCGACGGCTTCAAGGTGCTCGACCGTCGCACCTCGCTGACCCCCCTGCGGAAGGTGTGGCTCGCCGGCACGACCTGGATCCGGAACTGAAGCCCGAGGGCCAATCGATGAGTGTGCCGGCGGTCGCTGTCATCGGTGCGGGTTATGCGGGTCTGGCCTGTGCGGTGGAACTCGCCCGGGCGGGGGCGCACGTCACCGTCTTCGAGCGCTCGCATACGCTCGGTGGCCGGTCCCGCGTGGTGCGCAAGGATCACCAATGGCGGGTCGACAACGGCCAGCACATCCTGATCGGCGCCTACACCGAGCTCACCCGCCTGCTGCGCGTGACCGGCGTGTCGCCCCGGCTGCTCGAGCACGTGCCGCTGACCCTGCACTACCCGGGGCGGCTGCACCTGCAGGCGGCGGCGCTGCCCGCCCCCTTCCACCTCGCCCTCGGCCTGCTGCGCGCGAAAGGCCTGAGCTGGGGCGACCGCCTGGCGATGGTCCGACTGATGCGCTGGCTCAAGAAGCAGCGCTTCAGGCTCGCCCCCGAGCTCAGCGTGGCCGCGATGCTGCGCCATACGCTGCAGACCGAGACCTTGTGCGAACTGGTATGGAAGCCGCTGTGCGTCGCTGCACTCAACACCCCGGCCGAGGAAGCCTCTGCCCAGGTGTTCGCCAATGTGTTGCGCGACAGCCTGGCCGCAGGCGCGTCTGCCAGCGAACTGCTGCTTCCGCGCGCGGACCTCTCGGAGCTGTTCCCGGTGCCAGCTGCGCGATTCCTCGCCACACGCCGCGGCAAGCTGCGCACCGGCAACGCCATCGACGCGATCCACCCGGTGGCGGGCGGCTTCCGCCTGGAGGGCGACCCCGGTAGCCAGCCCTGGCATCAGGTCGTGCTCGCCACCGCGCCCTACCACGCAGCGCCCCTGCTCGCGTCCACCGGCGCATGCGAGCGCCTGGCGGCGCAGATCTCCGCCCTGCCGCACGAGCCGATCGTGACCGTGTATCTTGCCCTCGGCGCCAGGCAGCGCTTGCCCGAGCCGATGATCGGGCTGGTGAACGGGCCCGACGACGGCCCGGCGCAGTGGGCCTTCGACCGTGGCCGCCTGGGCGGGCCGGAGGGGCTCATCGCCTGCGTCATCAGCGCCAGCGGCCCCCACGAGGCGCAGCCGCGCGACGAACTGATCCTGGCGGTGCATGCGCAGCTCGAGCGCCAGCTCGGACGCCGCCTCCCCGCTCCCGAGTGGTCGCAGGTGATCGTCGAGAAGCGGGCGACGTTTGCCTGCCGACCGGGCATCCTGCGCCCCGGCGTACGCACGCCCCTGCCGGGCTTGTGGCTCGCGGGCGACTATGTCGACTCCGATTACCCGGCGACGCTGGAATCGGCCGTGCGCTCGGGGGTCGCCTGTGCCCAGGCCGTCCTCGCGCAGTCCGCGCCCAGGCGCTGAGCGCTCAGAATTTCTCCGGACGAACGATCTCGACGTCCTGCAGGAAGGTCACCATCGCGAAGTCGGCGTAATAGCGCTCCTGGACGTGCTTCAGGACCGATTCGGCGCGGGCGCGGGAGCAGATCGTCTCGATGCGGATGTTCGCCGACTCCTCCCAGGCCGCATCGCGCACGCCGCGACTGCCCCTGCCGCGGGCGTCCGAGACCGTGCAGCCTCGCACCCCGAGCTTGGCGAGGTCGCGCATCAGCGTCTGCTCGAGTGCCGCCTCGGTGATCAGCGTGAGAAGCGTTCGTTTTTCCGTTGGGATGCTCATGCGCCTGCTCCCGTGAGTCTGATGGCCATCTGATAATAGAGCGGAATGCCGACCAGGATGTTGAAGGGGAAGGTCACGCCGAGCACGGTGCCCAGCGAGAGGGCCGGGTTCGCCTCGGGCACCGCCAGACGCATCGCCGCCGGCACGGCGATGTAGGAGGCGCTGGCAGCCAGCGTGGCAAGCAGCGTGATGCCCCCGACCGACAGGCCGAGGATCATGCCGCAGCCCAGTCCGAGCGCCGCCGACAGCAGCGGCATCAGCACGCCGAAGGCGATGATGAACACGCCCTGCCGGCGCAGGTCTGCCGCCTGGTGGCTGACGATCAGCCCCATCTCGAGCAGGAACAGGGCAAGCGCGCCCTTGAACAGATCGTAGAACACCCCCTTGATCGGCATCAGGCCCTCCGGGCCGGCCGCCCAACCGATGGCCATGCCGCCGAGCAGCAGGGTCACGCCCTTGCCGAGGAAGGTTTCATGAGCCAGCTGTCCCCAGTCGGTATTCTTGCTCACCCCGCGTGCGAGCACGATGCCGACCATGATGGCGGGCACTTCCATGACAGCGAGGAAGACCGCCATCTGGGACTCGAAGGCGATGTCCCGGGTTGCCAGCCAGTTAACACCGACCGCGAACGTGGCCACGCTCACCGAACCGTAGTGCGCCGCCAGGGAAGCGGCATCGGAGCGCCCCAGGCGCCCGAGGCCGCGCAGGATGGCGAAGGCGATCAGGGCCTGAGCCACGCCGAGGAACATCACGGTGAGCAGTTGCGGCGCCAGTGGGGCAAGCGCCTGTTTCGCCAGCCCCTCCCCGCCCTTCAGGCCGATGGCGAGCAGGAGGAAGACCGACAGCGAGTCGTAGAGCGCCGCCGGGAGCTTGAGATCGGAGCGCGCAAGGCCTGCAGCCAGGCCGAAGAGGAAGAACAGGACGACAACGTCGATCATGGGTTTCACCAGTGTCTGTCAGCATCGGGACAGCCGGCGCAAAGGCACGGGGGCCGAGCCCGCACTGCCATAGCCGGACCGCGCCCTGTCCTGGCGGCGCGCCCAGCTCCCGACGATCGGGCAGGCCTGGCCCGGCCTTTGCTGAGGCGGGCGGAGTATAGGGGGCGCCACGCGGCAAGTAAATCCGCGCCCGAGGCATCGCTGCGAATCTCGCACACTTCCTGCGGCGAACCCCTCGCGCGTCTGCCCGAGGTGCAATGAAGACATCCTCGTCTGTCACCCGGTCGCTGCGGCGGCCGTTTCGCTGAGATGACGCAGGATCGGGTTGAGCATGGCGGCGCCCAGCCGCTTGCTGCGTGCACCGCTCCAGCCGGTCTGCCCGTCGGGCAGGTTGGCATTGTCCTTGAATGGCATTTCCAGCGTCAGCGACACGCAGCCGAAGCGGTGGCCGACCCATTTGCTCCCCAGGGTCAGGAGCTCCTCGCCGAAGCGCCCGGGCTTGTAGCCCTCCTCGACCTGGAAGTCCGGGCTGACGGCAGCGAAGTCCTCGATGAAGCTTGCCTGCCGCGCAGCCGCCTCCGCCGGAAAACCCGGCACGTCGTCTGCACCGGAGAAGAAGACGTAGGGAATCTCCTCGTCGCCATGGATGTCGAGGAACAGCGTGCAGCCGCTGCGCTCCATCTCCTCGCGCACGAGCCAGACCTCGGGGCTGGTGTCCGGGTCGGGGTCACGCCATTCGCGGTTGAGGTTGCAGCCGGCGGCATTGGTGCGCAGATTCCCGCGCACCGCGCCATCGGGGTTCATGTTGGGGACGATGTAGAACATGCCGTGCTCGCGCGCCTTGCGCCCCACCGCGTCGGCCGGGTCCAGAAGCCGCTCGAGCAGGCCCTCGACAAACCATTCCCCCATGGTCTCGCCCGGATGCTGACGGGCGATGATCCAGACCGGCGCGCGTCCCGGCGAACGCCGGCCACACAGGATCACGTCGAGGTCGCGGCCCTCGACCGTACTGCCGAGGTTGCGCACGCGCGCGAACGGAGACTGCTCGACCCGTCCGAGGAGATCGAGATGGCGTTCGTGCGAGTAAGGCTCGAAGTAGGCGTAGTAGATGCCGTCGCGCTCGGGTCTGTGCTCGACGATCAATTCGCCGCCTTCGTAGCGGGTGGTCGCGATCCGGAACCAGTTCTGCCGATCGTAGGAGGCGACACAGCGATAGCCGGGCCAGCCTTCGGGATTGGCGGCAGCGGCTGCATTTTCGAACACCATCCGCAGCGGCGTACCGGCCGCGCCCATGACGCGGAAATGGAACCACTGGCAGAAGCTGGCGGCGTTGTCGAAGCGCAGGCGCAGACGGATGTCCTGCGGGTCCTCGAGGCTGACCACCTCGATGGAGCCGGAATCGAAGTTGGAACTGATTTTCACGCGTGCTCCATAGCTTTGTCGAATGCGCACCGCGGCGCGCGCAAGGTTTGGCCGGGCCGGCGGCTGCGCCAGCCGTCAGGTCTCGCGCCGACGGAAGACCAGCCGGTCGGCGTCCGAAGCGTCGGCGGCATAAGCATAGCCGTCGCGGTCGAAGCTCTTCAGGCCCTCTGCGTCTTCGATACGGTGCTCGATCACATGACGGCTCATCAGCCCGCGCGCGCGCTTGGCGTAGAAGCTGATGATCTTGTAGCGGCCGCCCTTCCAGTCCTCGAACACCGGGGTCACCACACGGCCCTCGAGCTTCTTCGCCTTCACCGACTTGAAGTATTCGTCCGACGCGAGGTTGAGCAGCACCGCTTCGTGGCCCTCGTCGCGGTCGCGGCGCAGCAGGCGGTTGAGTTCGTCGGTGATGCGCTCGCCCCAGAACTCGTAGAGATTCCTGCCGCGCGGGTTCGCGAGGCGGGTACCCATCTCGAGGCGGTAGGGCTGCATCAGGTCGAGCGGACGCAGCAGGCCGTAGAGTCCCGACAGGATGCGCAGATGGTCCTGCGCCCAGGCGAGGTCCGCCTCGGACAGGGTGGTGGCGGCAAGGCCCTCGTACACATCGCCATTGAATGCCAGCACGGCCTGCTTCGCATTCTGCGCGGTGAACGGCCGCGACCAGGCTGCATAGCGGGCGACATTGAGCGCGGCGAGCTGGTCGGAGAGCGACATCAGGTCGGCGATCTCGGCCGGCGAGCGCTCGCGCAGCACTTCGATGAGCTGGGCCGCATCGTCGAGAAAATCGGGTTGGGAACGGGTGGCGACGGTCGGCGGCGTCTCGTAGTCGAGCGCCTTCGCGGGAGAGATGACGAGGATCATGTTTTGGTGTCCGGCACGGTAGGCTCGCGGCAAGGTGCTGCGATGTTAGCAAACTCACCCGAATTGACACGCCTCGGTCGATTGCCCACCATCTGCACCCACTCGATCCGCCGCCCGGCGTGCCGGCCATCCCGAGGCCGGTGCGGTTCGATCGTTCGCACGGCGGCTGCGCAAGTCCTCCTCCCAGTCTTTCCAGGTTAGAGATGTCCGACCCACTCCTGCAACGTTCGCTCGCCGCGGTGTGGCACCCCTGCACCCAGATGAAGCACCACGAGTCCCTGCCCCTGGTGCCGATCGTGCGCGGCGAGGGGCCCTGGCTGATCGATGCCGACGGCCGGCGCCTGCTCGACGGCATCAGCTCGTGGTGGGTGAATCTGTTCGGACACTGCAATCCGCGCATCAACGCGGCGCTGCGCGAGCAACTCGACACCCTAGACCACGTCATGCTCGCCGGCTTCACCCATCCGCCGGTGGTGGAGCTTTCGGAGCGCCTCGGCGCACTCACCGGCAACCGGCTCGGCCACGCCTTCTACGCCTCGGACGGTGCCTCCGCCACCGAGATCGCGCTGAAGATGAGCGCCCACTACTGGCGCAATCGCGGGCGCCCGGAGAAATGCCGCTTCGTCAGCCTGGAGGGCAGCTATCACGGCGAGACGATCGGCGCCCTGGCCGTCACCGATGTCCCCATCTTCCGCGACGCCTATGCGCCGCTGATCAGGCCCGGCACCACCGTGCCGA
>JBFGUQ010000079.1:0-8559 GCA_041565515.1 Rhodocyclaceae bacterium
CGTGATTTCGGGGCTGATGGTCGTCGCCTTCGTCCTGCTGACCCTGATCTTCCAGAGCCAGGTCGAACCGATGTTCAACGGCTTGCGCGTGTGGCTTACGTCGAATCTCGACTGGTTCTTCATTACCTCGGGCAACATCTTCGTGATCGTCTGCCTCGGACTCGTGCTGTCGCCCCTGGGCAAGGTACGAATCGGCGGAACCGAGGCGAGAGCGGACTATTCCTACCTGAGCTGGTTCTCGATGCTTTTCGCTGCTGGCATGGGTATCGGCCTCATGTTCTTCGGCGTATCGGAACCGCTGTCGCACTTCGGCACGTCCATGGGCGGAACCGCGATCGAGAATGGCGTGCGTACCGACTGGGCGCCGCTCGGTGCCGCGGCAGGCGATGCGGCCGCGGCTTCGCGGCTCGCCATGGCGGCGACCGTTTTCCACTGGGCGCTGCATCCGTGGGCGATCTATGCGGTCCTGGCACTCGGCCTGGCGCTGTTCTCGTTCAACAAGGGCCTGCCACTGACGGTGCGTTCCCTGTTCTACCCCCTGCTCGGCGAGCGCGTGTGGGGCTGGCCAGGGCACATCATCGACATCCTCGCCGTGCTGGCGACGCTATTCGGACTGGCCACTTCGCTCGGCTTCGGCGCGGCGCAGGCGAGCGCGGGGCTGAATTTCCTGTTCGGTGTGCCGCTCGGCAACGAAACGCAGGTCCTGCTGGTGATCGGCATCACCGCGATCGCGCTCGTGTCGGTGGTGGCGGGGCTGGATGCGGGCGTCAAGCGCCTGTCCGAGATCAACATGATCCTCGCCGTGCTGCTGCTGGTGTTCGTGATCGCCGTCGGGCCGACGCTCGCCATCCTCACCGGCTTCTTCGCCAACCTCGGCGCCTATCTCGAGTACCTGCCCGCGCTGTCGAATCCGGTCGGACGTGAGGACGCGAACTTCTCGCAGGGCTGGACGGCGTTCTACTGGGCGTGGTGGATTTCCTGGTCGCCCTTCGTCGGCATGTTCATCGCCCGCGTGTCGCGCGGCCGCACGGTGCGCGAGTTCCTCATCTCGGTGCTGATCGTGCCCTCGCTCGCCTGCGTGCTGTGGATGACGGTGTTCGGCGAGACCGCGATCACCCAGTTCGTCCGTGACGGTTACGAGGCCGCGACCAAGGCCGACCTGCCGCTGCAGCTGTTCATGATGCTCGAGGCGCTGCCGCTGGCGCAGATCACCTCCTTCATCGCGATCGTGCTGGTGGTGGTGTTCTTCGTCACCTCGTCGGACTCGGGCTCGCTGGTGATCGACGTCATCGCCGCCGGCGGCAAGGTGGATGCGCCGACGCCGCAGCGCGTGTTCTGGGCCACGTTCGAGGGCCTGGTCGCGATCGCGCTGATCCTCGGCGGCGGCCTCGGGGCGCTGCAGGCCATGGCGGTCTCGACCGGCCTCCCGTTCACCATCGTGCTGCTGGTGTCCGTCGTATCCCTGATCAAGGGCCTGGCCTCGGAGCCGCGCGCATCCTGACGCGTTGAAGCGTCAACGCAAGGGCGGGCGGCCGGCTTCCGGTCGTCCGCCCTTCTTCCATGGAACAATCCCTTCCTGGCGCCGGCCTCGCCCGCGCGGGCAGGGGGCAAGTCGCGCGGCAAGAGGCTGGGCCGCGAGCGGCGATTTCGGAGGGTGGAGCGCATGCAGGTCGAACAACTCGAGATCCTCGACTTCCTTCGCGGCCACCGGCCGTTCAGCGACCTGCCCGAGGAGGCCTTGCAGCAGGTCGCCGCGGCGATCGATGTGCGCTATTTCAAGGCCGGCGAGCAGATCATCGAGTTCGGCCAGGCGGCCGAGTCCTGGTACGTGTTGCGCAGCGGTGCCGTCGAAGTGTTCCGCCGCAACGGCACCCTGTACAACCGCCTCACCGAGGGCGGCTATTTCGGCGAGTTCGGCCTCTTGCGCGACAAGCGCGTGCGTTTTCCGGCGGTGGCGCTGGAGGACTCGCTGCTGTACCTGGTTCCCGAGCCGGTGTTCACCGAGCTGTTCGACAACAACGAGCAGTTCGCCGACTATGTGGAGGTCGAGGACCGCACCCGGCTGCGCCAGGTGATGTCGCGCAGGGAGGATGCCAACGACCTGCTGTCGGCCACGGTCGACGCCCTGGTCGGGCGCGCGGCCGTGACCCTCGCCAGCAGCGCCACCGCGCTCGATGCCGCGCGGTGCATGAGCGAAGAGGGCGTGTCGTCCCTGCTGGTCACCGAAGACAACCCGGAAGTGCCGGACCTGCCGCTGATGGCCGGCATCATCACCGATCGCGACCTGCGCACGCGGCTGGTGGCGCCGGGGCTCGGCTACGAGACCCCGGTCAGCGAGATCATGTCGCGCGGCCTGGTGTCGGTGGCCCACAACCAGCTCGTGTTCGAGGCCATGCTGCTGATGCTGCGCCACAATGTGCATCACCTGCCGGTGCTCAAGCATCTGCGCCCGATCGGCGTGATCGCCCTGTCCGACATCATCCGCTATGAATCGCGCAACAGCCTGTTCGTCGTCGGCAGCATCTTCCGCCAGCAGTCGGCGGACGACCTCGCCGCGCTGGTGCCGGACGTGCGCGCCTGCTTCGTGCGCATGGGCAGCGAAGATGCCAGTTCGCACATGATCGGCAGCGCCATGGCCGCGATCGGACGCAGCTTCAAGCAGCGCCTGCTCGAACTCGCCGAGGCCGAGCTCGGCCCGCCGCCGGTGCCCTATTGCTTCCTCGCCCTCGGGTCGATGGCGCGCCAGGAGCAGCTCATCGTCACCGACCAGGACAATGCGCTGATCCTGGACAACCGCTTCGATCCCGCCCGCCACGACGATTATTTCAAGGCCCTGGCGAACTTCGTCTGCGACGGCCTGGCGCGCTGCGGCTACACCTATTGCAGCGGCGGGGTGATGGCGACCAATCCGAAGTGGCGGCAGCCCCTGCGGGTCTGGGAGCAGTACTTCGGCGAGTGGATCGACCGGCCGACGCCCGAATCGCTGCTCAACAGCAACATCTTCTTCGACCTCGACGGCGTGTGGGGCAAGACGGAGTGGGCGACGCGCCTGCGCGAGCTGATCGCGCGCAAGGCCAGGGGCAATTCTCGCTTTCTCGCCTGCATGACCCGCAATGCCCTGCTGCGCACGCCACCGCTGGGCTTCTTCAAGGACTTCGTCGTCGAGTCGGACGGCCGCCACACGCGGGCGATCAACATCAAGCGCCGCGGCACCGCCCCGCTGGCCGACCTGATCCGGGTCCATGCGCTGGCCGTCGGATCGACCTCGCTCAACTCCTTCGAACGCCTGCGCGACATCATCGACGCCGCCATCCTGCCGCTCGGCCGCGGGCAGGACCTGCACGACGCGCTCGAATTCATCTCGACGGTGCGCGCCCGCCACCAGGCCGAGGATTTGAGCGCCGGCAACGAACCCGACAACAGCATCGACCCGGAGACGCTGTCCGAATTCGAGCGCAAGAGCCTGCGCGATGCCTTCCTGATCCTCGGCAACTCGCAGAAATTCCTCAAGTACCGCTACCAGCCCGGGCGGTCGAACTAGGGAGGGCGCGATGCTGCATCTCGGAACGCTGCGTACGCCGCAGGGCCAGTCCGCCGCCCAGACGCCGCCGGACTGGCCGCAACGCTTCATCGAGCTCGCCGGCGCCGCCCGCGACCCGCGGCTGCAGGCCTTCTACCGCCATGGCGCGCCGCCGCCCGACACGCCCCTGTCGGCGCTGCCGATGGTGGCGCTGGACGTCGAGACCACCGGGCTCGACCCGCGCACCGACGAGATCGTCAGCGTCGGCCTCGTGCCGATGAGCCTGGCCTGCATCCAGGCCAGCGCCTCGCGGCACTGGATCGTGCGCCCGCGCGGCGCGCTGAACGCGGAGTCGGTGACCATCCACGCGATCACCCACGCCCAGGTCGCGGCGGCGCCCGACCTGGGCGACATCCTTGGTGAGGTGCTTGAGGCGATCGGCGGCAGGGTGGTCGTCGTGCATTGCCGGGCGATCGAGCGCAGCTTCCTCAACGCCGCGCTGAAGGAGCGCATCGGCGAGGGCATCGAATTCCCGGCGATCGATACCATGGAGCTGGAGGCGCGCCTGCACCGGACGGCCAAGCCCGGCCTGCTGGCGCGCCTGTTCGGACGCACGCCGGCGAAAGCGTCGATCCGCCTCGCCGACAGCCGCGCGCGCTACCACCTGCCACGCTACCGCGCCCACCATGCGCTCACCGATGCGCTGGCCACGGCCGAACTGCTGCAGGCCCAGATCGCGCACCGCTTTGCGCCCGAGACGGCGGTGAAGGAGCTCTGGCAGTAGGCGACGGGTCCAGCGCCCGTCGCCGCGGCCGACGAGCGGCCCGGCAAGGGCGTCGCGTGGCTTACTCGAGGCCCTGGCTGGCGAGGTATTCCTCGTAGGTGCCGCGGTAATCGACGATGCGGCCGTCGAGCTTGATCTCGACGATGCGGGTGGCGAGCGAACTGACGAACTCGCGGTCGTGAGAGATGAAGATCAGCGTGCCGCCGAACTTCTCGAGCCCGTTGTTGAGCGACTCGATCGACTCCATGTCGAGGTGGTTGGTCGGCTCGTCCATCAGCAGCACGTTCGGACGCGACAGCATCAGCTTGCCGAACAGCATGCGGCCCTGCTCGCCGCCGGAGATGACGTTCACCGGCTTCTTGACCTCGTCGCCGGAGAACAGCAGGCGACCGAGCGTGCCGCGGATCAGCGTCTCGACGTCGCCGCCGACCGAATCCGCGGTGACGCGGGCGTAGTCGGAGATCCAGTCGGTCAGGCTGGTCGTGCCGGCGAACTCGGCGGAGTGGTCCTGCGCGTAGTAGCCGGGCTTGGCCTTCTCCGCCCACTTGACCGCCCCCTTCTGCGGCTGCAGCTCGCCGACCAGCAGCTTCATCAAGGTGGTCTTGCCGACCCCGTTCTCGCCGATGATCGCGACCTTGTCGCCGGCATCGACGGCGAGCGAGAAGCGGTCGATCAGCGGCTTGTCCATGTTCTCGTAGGCGAAGGAGATGTTGTCCACCTCGCAGGCGAGGCGGTGCAGCTTGTCCTTCTCGTCGTAGTCGAAGCGGATCCACGGGTACTGGCGCGAGGACGGCTTCACGTCCTCGGGCTTGAGCTTGTCGATCAGCTTCATGCGGCTGGTCGCCTGCTTGGCCTTGGACTTGTTGGCCGAGAAGCGGCGCACGAACTGCTGCAGCTCCTGGATCTTGTCCTTGGCGCGGGCATTGGCGCTGCTCTGGCGCTCGCGCGCGATGGTCGACGCTTCCATGTAGTCGTCGTAGTTGCCGGCGTACACCGTGATCGTGCCGTAGTCCAGGTCCGCCATGTGGGTGCACACCTGGTTCAGGAAGTGGCGGTCGTGGGAGATGATCACCATCGTGCAGTCGCGGTTGTTGAGCACGTCCTCGAGCCAGCGGATGGTGTTGATGTCGAGGTTGTTGGTCGGCTCGTCGAGCAGCAGGATGTCGGGATTGGCGAACAGGGCCTGGGTCAGCAGCACGCGCAGCTTCCAGCCCGGTGCGACCTCGCTCATCGGCCCGTTGTGCAGCTCGGTGGGAATGCCCACGCCCAGCAGCAGTTCGCCGGCGCGGGATTCGGCCGTGTAGCCGTCGTACTCGGCGAACTTGCCCTCGAGCTCGGCGGCGTGCATGTAGTCGTCTTCGGTGGCTTCGGGATTGGCGTAGATCGCGTCCTTTTCCTGCATGCACGCCCACATCTCTTCATGGCCCATCATCACCACGTCGAGCACGCGCCGGTCTTCGAACGCGAACTGGTCCTGGCGCAGGTAGGCCATGCGCTCGTGGCGATCCTTCGACACGTTGCCGGCGGAGGGCTCGAGCAGCCCGCACAGGATCTTCATGAAGGTCGACTTGCCCGCGCCGTTGGCGCCGATCAGGCCGTAGCGATTGCCCTCGCCGAACTTGACAGAGACATTCTCGAACAGGGGCTTGGCCCCGAACTGCATGGTGATGTTGGCTGCGACGAGCACGAAAATTCCTGTTCTTCAGATAAAACAAAGCCTTGCAGTATAGCGCAGCGGACGGCAATTGTCCGCTGCGGCGGCGGGCGTTTGGGGGCCGGCGGTGCCCTCGGTGCCAGCCACCGACCGCTGTGAACGCGAAGAAGGGGCGGTCACCCGCCCCCTCCCCGGCTCAGGCAGCGAGGCCTTGGCTTCAGGGCCTGACGACGATGTCGTTCCTGACGCTCTTCACGCCAGGCGTGGCCCGTGCGAGCTCGCCGGCGCGCGACTTTTCGGCACCGCTCTTGGCGAAGCCCGACAGCTGCACCGTACCCCACAGGGTCTCGACGCTGATCGACATCGCGCTCACCGACGGATCGTCGGCGAGCTTGGCCTTCACCCGCGTGGTTACCGTGGCGTCATCGACGTATTCGCCCACGGTGGACTGGTCGCGCGTGATCGCGCAACCGGCCGCGGTGAAGGCGAGCAGCCCCGACAGGGCGAGCGTGGCGGCAATGTGTTGCATGGTCATCCTCCTTTGAATTCTTCGTCGTCGGGAGAGAGGCCGTCCCCTCATCGCTCGGACCGTTCGAAGTATAGTCTGGCGCTCCAGCGGATTGCGTGAATCGGCGGCGTACGCGTCCCCGGGCACGCTCCGCACATCGATCGACATCCGACGCGAGCCCCTGCCGATGCGTTTCCTCCACACTGCCGACTGGCATCTCGGCCGTGTCTATCACGGCGTTTCCCTGATCGAGGATCAGGCCTACCTGTTGCGCCGGTTCGTGCGCCTCGCCGACGAACGGCGCCCGGACGCGATCCTGATCGCCGGCGACATCTACGACCGTTCGGTCCCGCCGGCCGAGGCCGTGCGCCTGCTCGACCTGGTCCTGACCGAACTGGTGGCCGGGCTGCATATCCCGGTGGTGCTGATCGCCGGCAACCACGACGGCCCGGATCGCCTCGCCTTCGGCTCCGACCTGCTCGTGCGCGCCGGCCTCACCGTCCGCGGGCGGGTCGAGGCCGAGGTGGCTCCGCTGGTGCTGAGCGACGCACACGGCGAGGTGGCGATCTACCCGCTGCCCTATGCCGAACCGGCGGTCGTGCGCAACGCGCTCGGCCGCGAGGAGGTCGTCGACCATCACGCTGCGCTGGCGGCGCAGCTGGAGGCGGTGCGCGCGCAGCATGTCGCGGGCAGGCGGTCGGTGGTGGTGGCGCACGCCTTCGTCGCCGGCGGCAGCGAGTCGGAGTCGGAGCGCCCGCTTTCGGTCGGCGGCAGCGGGGCGGTCGGCGCGGCGCTTTTCGACGGCTTCGACTACGTCGCCCTCGGTCACCTGCACCGGCCGCAGCGGGTCGGTTCGGATCGCGTCCAGTACTCGGGCTCGCTGCTGAAGTACTCCTTCGCCGAGGCCGACCACCTGAAGTCGGTCAACCTGGTGGAGATGGATGCGGGCGGACAATGCACGCTCGAGCGCATCCCCTTGGCGCCGCGGCGCGACCTGCGCATTCTCGAGGGCCGGCTCCAGGACATCGTCGCAGCGGCGGCCGACGATGCGCGGCGCGACGACTACATCCTCGCCCGCCTCACCGACACCGGTGCGATCCTCGACGCGATGGGCACGCTGCGAAGCGCGTGGCCGAACGCGCTGGCGATCGAACGCCCCGACCAGCTCGGCGACGGGGCAGGGCGCGCGGCGGCCGATCATCGCCGCATCGGCGTGCCCGAGCTGTTCGCCGATTTCCACCGCGACGTCTGCGGTCGCGAACTCGACGCGGCCGAGCGCGCCGCCCTCGAGCGTGTCGTCGGCGGCCTCGAACAGCAGGAGCGCCACGCATGAAGCCGCTCCGGCTCGGCCTGCAGGCCTTCGGTCCCTTCGCCGGGCGCGAGGACATCGACTTCACGCGCCTGCCGCCGGGCGCACTGTTCCTGATCTCCGGTCCGACCGGCGCCGGTAAGACCTCGATCCTCGACGGCATCACCTACGCGCTCTACGGCGACACCTCGGGCGGCGAGCGCAGCGCGCGCGAGATGCGCAGCCATCACGCCGATGCCGCCACCCAGACCGAGGTCGAGCTCGAGTTCGCCCTCGGCGAGCGCCGCTATCGCGTCAGGCGCATCCCCGAGCAGGAGCGGACCGCCCAGCGCGGCAGCGGCCTGGTGAAGGTGGCGGCCAGGGCCGAGCTGTGGCGCTGGGAGACCGGTGCCGAGGGGGCGGACTGGCTGCCCGTGTCGCAGCGGTCCACCGAGGTGACGCGCCAGATCGCCGAACTGCTCGGATTCGAGGCCGACCAGTTTCGTCAGGTGGTGCTGTTGCCGCAGGGGCAGTTCCGCAAGCTGCTGGCGGCCGATTCGCGCGAGCGCGAGAGGATCCTCGAGACCCTGTTCGGCACGGCCGCCTACAAGCGGGTGCAGGATGCGTTGAAGGCCGAGGCGGCCACCCTGCGCCAGCGCGCGGAAGAGGCGCGGCTGCGCCGCCAGACCCTGCTCGAACAGGCCGGCGCCGAGTCTCCCGAGGCGCTGCAGCTGCAGCGCAAGGCACTGGCGGAGGCCCTTGCCGGCCTGCAGGAGCTCGAGAACTCGGCGCGCGCGCAGGACGC
>JBFGUQ010000080.1:0-8553 GCA_041565515.1 Rhodocyclaceae bacterium
GAGCAACCTCAGCCGCTTCGACGGCGTACGCTACGGTCATCGCGCGGCGGAATACGGCGACCTCAACGACATGTACAGCCGCAGCCGCGCCGAGGGCTTCGGCGACGAGGTCAAGCGCCGCATCCTGGTCGGCACCTACGTATTGTCGCACGGCTACTACGATGCCTACTACCTGCAGGCGCAGCGCCTGCGGCGGCTGATCGCCGACGACTTCCGCGCCGCGCTGGCGCAGTGCGACATCCTCGCCGGGCCGACCACGCCGACCACCGCGTGGGCGATCGGGGCGATGGCGGACGACCCGGTGCAGATGTACCTGTCGGACATCTACACCATCGGCGTGAACCTCGCCGGCCTGCCGGGCCTGTCCCACCCCTGCGGTGTCGGCGCCGGCGGCCTGCCGGTTGGCCTGCAACTGGTGGGCGACTACTTCACCGAAGGCCGCCTGCTCGACGCCGCGCACCGCTTCCAGCAGAGCACCGACTGGCACCAGCGCCGGCCGGCCGACCCCGCCTGAAGGGCCTCTGCCGATGACGACATTGCCGCCACCCGCTACCGCACGCCCTGGTCGGCTGGCGGCGCTCGCCGCCACGCTGCTGATCGCCGCCTGTGCCACCCCGCCCGCCCCGACGCCGGTTCCGGGTCCAGGCGTCGGTTTCCCGGCCGCCTCGACCGCAACGCCGCACGACACGGGCGGCCGCCTCAAGCCGATGCCGATTCGCCCGCTCGACATCCAGGCCGAGTGCCGCTTCAAGGACGAGGTCGGCTACAGCGCCACCGCCATGCTCGACATCAGCCACGCCGAGGTGAACGCCTTCGGCGCCTCGGTGGACATTCCGCGTCGCGGCCAATGCCGCTTCGACGGCCCCTTCGAGCAGGTGAAGCGCATGCCCCACGTCGAGCTGCAGGCGCGCGACGGCTGCACCGTGAGCATCTGGGAGCAGGGCGAGCAGGTCACGGTGGCCTTTACCCATTGCGCCGGCCGCTGCACGCGCGGCACTTTCGACTATGTGTGGCCGATCATCGTCGATCGGCCGACCGGCGAGTGCCATTGAGCCCTGCACCGGCTCGAGGCACTCATCGCACGCAACAACGGAAACGAACATGAGCAGAACGGATTGGGAAGTCGTGATCGGGCTGGAAGTTCACGCCCAGCTCAACACCGCATCGAAGATCTTCTCCGCCGCCAGCACCGCCTTCGGTGCGGTGCCCAACGCCCAGGCGAGCGCGGTGGACATCGCCCTGCCCGGCGTGCTGCCGGTGCTCAACCGCGGGGCGGTGGAGCGTGCGATCCGCTTCGGCCTGGCGATCGGGGCCGAGGTCGCGCCGCGGAGCGTGTTCGCGCGCAAGAACTACTTCTACCCCGACCTGCCGAAGGGCTACCAGATCAGCCAGTTCGAACTGCCGGTGGTACAGGGCGGCACGGTGAGCATCCGCGTCGGCGAAGGCGACAAGGCCTACGAGAAGACCGTGAGCCTGACCCGCGCCCACCTCGAGGAGGACGCGGGCAAGAGCCTGCACGAGGACTTTCACGGCATGACCGGGATCGACCTCAACCGCGCCGGCACGCCGCTGCTCGAGATCGTCTCCGAACCCGACATGCGCTCGTCGGTCGAGGCCGTGGCATACGCCCGCGCCCTGCACGCGCTGGTGCGCTGGATCGACATCTGCGACGGCAACATGCAGGAAGGCTCGTTTCGCTGCGACGCCAACGTCTCGGTGCGCCGCCCGGGCGCCGCGCTCGGCACCCGGCGCGAGATCAAGAACCTGAACTCCTTCCGCTTCCTGCAGCAGGCGATCGACTTCGAGGTCCAGTGGCAGATCGATCTGCTCGAGGACGGCGGCAAGGTCCAGCAGGCCACCGTGCTGTTCGACCCCGACACGGGCGAGACGCGCATGATGCGCTCGAAGGAGGACGCCCACGACTACCGCTACTTCCCCGACCCCGACCTGCTGCCACTGGTGATCTCGCCCGAGTGGAAGACGCGCGTGCAGGCGGCGATGCCCGAGTTGCCGGCGGCAATGAAGGCACGCTTCATCGGCGACTGGGGCCTGTCGGCCTACGATGCCACCACGCTGACCGCGTCGAAGGAGGTCGCCGACTTCTTCCAGGCCACCGTGGCTGCCGCCGGAGCGCCGCTCGCCAAGCTCTGCGCCAACTGGGTCATGGGTGAGCTCGCCGGGCGCCTGAACAAGGCCGAGCTCGACATCGCCGCCTCGCCGGTATCGCCCGCGCAACTGGCCGGGCTGGTGACGCGGATCGCCGACGACACGATCTCCAACGCGATCGGCAGGAAGGTCTTCGAGGCGCTGTGGAACGCCGAGGGCGCGAGCGCCGACGAGATCATCGACCGCCAGGGCCTCAGGCAGGTGACCGACAGCGGCGCGATCGAGCGCATGATCGACGAGGTGCTGGCCGCCAACCAGAAGTCGGTCGACGAGTTCCGCGCCGGCAAGGAAAAGGCCTTCAACGCCCTCGTCGGCCAGGTGATGAAGGCCAGCAAGGGCAAGGCCAGTCCGGCCCAGGTCAACGAGATCCTGCGCAAGAAGCTCTCGGGCTGAGCGCGCCGCCTGCGCCCTGAGGGCGCAACCGCGCTCCCGCGCCCGTC
This sequence comes from Rhodocyclaceae bacterium, assembly GCA_041565515.1. Taxonomy (GTDB): domain Bacteria; phylum Pseudomonadota; class Gammaproteobacteria; order Burkholderiales; family Rhodocyclaceae; genus Thauera. The sequence continues at coordinate 2,607 of JBFGUQ010000080.1, forward strand.
CTGTTGCCCCGCAATTGAGCCTGGTCAACGCCATCGCCAGTGTTTCGTCACATTCTTATATTCGTGAATGCTGACGCGCCGGCGAGACAGGACCGGCGGGGGAGGAGGCGATGCCGGAGCTGGTCGGAATCATCGAAGCGCTGGGCGAAGACCGGACGCTTGCGCTCGGCGGCCTCGTCATCGGCACGGCCTTCGGCTTCTTCGCTCAGCGTTCGCGCTTCTGCCTGCGCTCGGCGGTGATCGAGGTCGCACGAGCACAGTTCGGCGCCAAGCTCGCCGTCTGGCTGCTTGCCTTCTCGTCTGCACTGATCCTCACCCAGACCCTGGTGCTGGCGGGCGTCTTCGACACCGCCAACGTGCGCCAGCTGGCTAGCCGCGGCAGCCTGTCCGGCGCGCTCATCGGCGGCATGCTGTTCGGCATCGGCATGGTCCTGGCGCGCGGCTGCTCGAGCCGGCTGCTGGTGCTGGCCGCCAACGGCAATCTGCGTGCGCTGCTGTCCGGCCTGGTCTTCGCCGTCACCGCCCAGGCGTCGATGTCCGGCGTGCTGTCGCCCTGGCGCGAAGCGCTGGGCGAGCTGTGGACGATCGAAGGCGGAACGGCGCGCGACCTGCTGGCGCTGTCCGGCATCGGCAGCGTCGGCGGCCTGCTGTTCGGAATCGCCTGGCTCGCCGCCGGCATCTGGTTCGGCAGGCGCAATCGCATGCCGCTGGGCGGCTGGATCGGCGGCGTCGGCGCAGGCCTGATGGTAGCCGGCGCGTGGTGGTTCACCTACCGCTTGTCGGCGCTGACCTTCGACCCGACACCGATCCAGAGCATGTCCTTCACCGGCCCCTCGGCCGATGTGCTGATGCTCGTGCTGTCACCGCCCGGCCGGTTGCTGAACTTCGACCTCGGCATGGTGCCGGGCGTGTTTCTCGGCTCCTTCGTCGCCGCCCTCCTCGCCCGCGAACTCCGGCTGGAGGGGTTCCAGGGCGGGCATGCGATGCGGCGCTACATCTTCGGCGCGGTGCTGATGGGCTTCGGCGGCATGCTCGCCGGCGGTTGCGCGGTGGGTGCCGGGGTCTCCGGCGCCGCGGTGTTCGCCCTCACCGCCTGGTTGACGCTGTCCGGCATGTGGGCCGGGGCGACGCTGACGGACCTGGTGGTGGATCGTCGCCTGGCCGGTATCGCAACGGCCTCCACCGTCGCCGCGCCGCCGGCGCCCTGACGCGCGCGAGCGCTTGCCCGGCGCCGATGCACGGCCCGCCGGGCGCCGGGGCAGGTTCGCTATACTTTCGGCTGATGTCCGCCGAACCGGAGACCACCCGATGTGCCAGCTGCTCGGTATGAACTGCAACGTGCCGACCGATATCTGCTTTTCCTTCGCCGGCTTTCGAGCACGTGGCGGCCTCACCGACCACCATCGCGACGGCTGGGGCATCGCCTTCTTCGAGGGCGCCGGCGCGCGCGTCTTCCTCGATCCCCGCCCCAGCGTCGACTCGCCGGTGGCCGAGCTGGTGAAGCATTATCCGATCCGCTCGCTCAACGTCATCGCCCACATCCGCAAGGGCACGCAGGGCGACGTCAAGCTCGAGAACACCCATCCCTTCCAGCGCGAGCTGTGGGGACGCTACTGGATCTTCGCCCACAACGGCAACCTCAGCGACGACTACGCGCCGGCCTTGTCGGGCCGCTTCCTGCCGGTCGGTACCACCGACTCGGAACTCGCCTTCTGCCACATCCTGGATGCGCTCGCGCAGCGCTTTCCCGCCGGCGCGCCGGCACCGCAGGCGCTGCACGCCGCCCTGCGCGAACTGGCGATCGAGATCGGCAGCCAGGGCGAATTCAACTTCCTGCTGTCGGACGGCCAGTGGCTGTATGCGCACTGCTCGTCGCGACTGTGCTACATCGTGCGCAAGGCGCCGTTTCCCGTCGCCCATCTGTCCGACGAGGACGTCACGGTGGATTTCAACACCGTGACGACGCCATCGGACCGGGTGGCGGTGATCGTCACCACGCCCCTCACCGACAACGAGGTGTGGGAACAGATCCCGCCGGGCAACCTCATCGCCTTCCACGACGGCGCGCCCGCCGTGCTCGGCGAAACGCGCACGGTCGCCCAGCGCTATCCGCAACAGAAATGCTGAGTGCGCAACTGTTCCTCACGCGCGGCGATGCCGACGCGGTAAAGTCGACCGCCGCCGCCTGATTCATCCCGAAGAGGTCTTGCATGGATTGCCCGCTATGTGCTCCGCCGCCCGATCCGGTGATATGGGAAGACGACCGCTGCCGCGTGATCGGCGTCGCCGACGCCGCGCATCCGGGATTCTGCCGCGTCATATGGCGGGAGCACGTAGCGGAAATGACCGACCTGGGCGCCGGCGACCGGCGGCATGTGCTCGACGTGGTGATGGCGACCGAGGCCGCACTGCGCAAGCTGATGAAGCCGGACAAGATCAACCTCGCCAGCTTCGGCAATATGGTGCCTCACCTGCACTGGCACGTGATTCCGCGCTTCCGCGACGACCGCCACTTCCCCGAGTCGGTATGGGGTACGCCACAGCGCAACGGGGTCGCGCACGCGGCGCCGCCGCGCGTCGCGATCGCGCGGGCGATCGATGCCGAGCTCGCCGCCGCGCACGGCGGTTGAACCACGACCGACAACAATGAGCGTCTCAGCGATACACGGAGCAACAATGGATTTCAGCAAGCCCGCAGAATGCCTGGAGTTGCTGCAGCGGCTGCACCCGGTCGATGTGAAGACGACCCATGCAACGCTGAGCACGATGGTCGGCAGCCTGCTCGAGGCCAGCCCGCCGCCGAACCAGCACCTGGAGGTGCTCGAGGCCGCGCGCGAGATGGTGGCGTTCAGTCAGAACGAGATGGCCCGGCGTTATGCCGCGCACCCCCTGCCGCCCGACAGCGACGAGAACGAGACCTTGACGCGCGTCGTCCGGCTGTGGAACAACATCGCCCAGTCCTACGCCCTGATCGCCAGGCGCGATGCCGAGCAGCACACGCTGGACGATCAGCGCGCCCTGCTGGCGCAGCGCCAGGTGCATTTCGCCGGCATGGAGCTGCTCGAGTATTTCCGCGCGCACCGCTCGGTTCCCGCCGGTTGCTGGGCCGCGGTGCATGCCGCCTATTCGGCCGCGGTGAAGGCCGCCCTGCACAAGGTGCGCGTGGGCGACGTACTCAACGACGTGTGGAAGGCCCAGAGCCCGCTCGAGGCCTACATTTCGGTCTTGCTGGTCGAACTCGCCAATCCGTACGGACGCAGCGAGCGGGAATTGAGCTGGATCTTCCGCTGGGCGCAACGCTTCGCCCCTTACTGCACGCTCAGTGCCGAGCTCGACCAGCAGAAGCCGACCGCCTACGGGGTCGATTTCGCCAGCGACCAGGGCCTGCGCCCGCTCGGCCTGATCGCCCGCAGCCCGAGCCTGCTGCGTTTCGACGGCAGCACGCTGGCGAGCCAGATCCAGGCCGTGTTCGCGCAGTTCAAGCGCGGCGTGAAGCCGGCCGCACTCGGCCTCGGCGAGGATTGTCCGGTCGATGGCAGCGCGCGCCTGCTCATGTCGCTGTATCGCCCCTGGGGGCTGGCCTCGGCGGGCAGGCGGTTTCCGCGGCGCAATTCCAGCGGAGAGCTCGAGCTCACCGCCAGCTGGCTCGGCGTCGGTTTTGCCGTGGACGGCAAGGTGTTCGAGCAGCCCCGCGCCGAGGCGGCAAAGCCGAACCTGCGCCACGACATCTCCTTGTTCACCTTCGGCGAACGTGCCGCCGAGGCCGAAGACGGCCCGGACGCCCGCGAACGCCATCGGGAAGCGGCCGAAAAGCTCGGTCTCGCCTGCGAACACTGGCAACTGCTGGATCAGTCCGTCGGGGGGTTCCGCGTACGCCGCGCGGTTCGGGGCGAACGCCTCGAGCACAGCCAGCTCGTCGCCATCCGGCCGCAGGACGGGGAGCACTTCCTGCTGGGGCAGATCAGCTGGCTGATGTATCACGCCGACGGCATCATGGAAGCCGGCGTGCATGTGCTCGCGGGCCTTCCCCGCATGGTTGCCGCGCGCCCCACCGGCAGCAACGGTTCGCGCCAGCCGTACCAGCAGGCCTTCATGCTGCCGGCCTCGCCCGCGATGAAGCAGGGCCCCTCGCTCGTCCTGCCCGGCTTCTGGTTCCATTCCGGGCGCGTGATCGAGATCCATGCAGAGGGCAAGACCCGCTCGCTTCGACTCGACAAGCTGTTGATTCGGGGCACCAACTTCGATCAGTGCAGCTACGAGTCCGAGCCTAGTCAGGGCTGACGCGGATGGCCGGCAGGTGCAGCTCGAAGCGGCTGCCCTTGCCGGCCTCGCTGCGTATGCGCAGTTCGCCCTGGTGGCGCGTCATGATGTGCTTGACGATGGCCAGGCCCAGGCCGGTGCCGCCGGTCTCGCGCGAGCGACCACGATCCACACGGTAGAAGCGCTCGGTCAGCCGCGGAATGTGGTCGGCGTCGATGCCGATGCCGCTGTCCTCGACCCAGAATTCCCCGCCTCCCGGCTCGAGCCGCCAGCCGATGTCGATCCGGCCGCCGGCCGGCGTGTAGCGCACGGCGTTGCTCGCCAGATTGGCGAAGGCGCTGCGCAGTTCCTTGTGGCTGCCGAGCAGTTCGCCGCCGCCCTCGAGTCGAAGCTGCAGCCGATGGCGCCCCGCCGACAGCACGCCGGTTTCGTCGAACACCTCGCGCACCAGCGCGGCGGCGTCGACATGTTCCTCGACGGGCGCGGGCGCGCCTGTTTCCAGCCCCGACAGCGTGAGCAGATCGTCGACCAGGCGCTGCATGCGAACCGACTGCTCCTGGGCGAGGCGGAGGAAGTTCGATACCTCCTCGGGCTGGTAGTCGCCGATGCCGTCTATCAAGGTCTCGAGGAAGCCACCGATCACCGTCAGCGGCGTGCGCAACTCGTGCGAGACGTTGGCGACGAAATCCCGGCGCATGGTCTCGAGGCGCTCGATCTGCGAGATGTCGCGCGACAGCACCATGCTGCGGCCATTGCCGAAAGGAATGATGTGTACCTGCAGCGTCAGGCCCCGGCTGCGGCCCGAATGCATCACCAGCGGCTCGCTGCGGTTCCGCGCCTCGAGGTAGCGCACGAACTCCGGCTGGCGCACCAGATGCTTGAGCGGTGCGCCGACGTCGCGCGCGCGGCTGAGGGCGAAATGCTGCTCGGCCCTGAGGTTGAGCCATTCCAGGGCGCCGTCGCGCGCGAGGTAGATCACGCCGTCGGGCATGGCCTGGGCGGCCTCCTTGAAGCGAGCAAGCTGGTCACCGAGGTCCTCTCGTACCTCGCGCTCACTCTGCACGCGCTGCCTGAGCTCGCCGAACAGCCGCCCCCACACGCCGGCCGCTGCAGGCGGCGGCGAGTCCATCGGCTGCCGCGCCCACTCCGCCAGGCGACGCATCTGGCGCACCTGATGCACCGCCAGCACGACGATGCCCGCCGACATCACCACCAGCGCGGCGCTTGCGCCAGCGATCGTGGCCGCGACGGCGGCCGCGGCGAACACCAGGCCGACGGCAACGAAGGCAGCGGAGCGAATGTAATTGAGGGGACGGAGAATCACGCACGAACCGGGACGGAGAATCAGTCGCGCAGTCTACCCTGCGCCACCGCCCTAGGTCTGCGTCGAGAAGCGATAGCCGCTGCCGCGCACGGTCTGCACGAGGGCGTCGTGCCCTCCCGGCTCGAGCGCACTGCGCAGGCGGCGGATGTGCACGTCGACCGTGCGCTCCTCGACGAACACATGGTCGCCCCACACCTGGTCAAGCAGCTGCGCACGCGAATGCACCCGCTCGGGATGGGTCATGAGGAAGTGCAGCAAGCGGAACTCGGTCGGACCGAGCGACAGCGCATCGTCTCCCGCGCTCACGCGATGCGTTGCCGGATCCAGGCGCAAGCCGCCCAGTTCGACCACATCCTCGGTCGC
>JBFGUQ010000081.1:0-8523 GCA_041565515.1 Rhodocyclaceae bacterium
CTGCTGTTCCTGTTGACATCGGCCAGCGCGAACACGGACCTGTTCGCCAGCAGCTATCCTTATCTGCTGGCGGTCAACGGTGTCGTCGCCGTTGCGCTGGCTGCGGTCGTCGGGGTACAGCTGCGCAAGCTGTGGCGCGAGTACCGCAGGCGGCAGTTCGGTTCGAGGCTGAAGTACCGCCTGGTGCTGATGTTCGCGTTGATGGGCGTGCTGCCTGGCGTGGTGGTTTATGCGGTCTCGCTGCAGTTCGTGGCACGAAGCATCGAGTCCTGGTTCGACGTGCGCGTCGATGCCGCGCTCGAGGGGGGTATCGCCCTCGGCCAGAATGCGCTGGACTATCTGGTCGGCCAGGTCAGCGACAAGGCCGGCGACATGACCCTCGAACTGGAGGGCAGCGGCCCGGTCTCGTCCGTCCTGCTCAACCGCCTGCGCGAGCAGTCCGGCGTCGCCAGCGCCACCGTGATCTCCAACAGCGGGCAGATTCTGGCTACCTCGGTCGAGGCCGTCGGCGAGTTCATTCCCGATCTGCCCACCCAGGCCCAGCTGCGCCAGGCGCGGCAGAGCCGCCGCCTGGCGCTGGTGGAGAGCCAGGCCGACGGGCGCCTGGTGATCCGCGTCGTGGTGCCGATTCCGCTGCGCACGCTCGCCGGCGAGCCCAACCTGCTGCAGCTGACCCAGCGCGTGCCGGAGAGCTTCGGCCGTCATGCGGAGGCGGTGCAGGAGGCGTATCGCGACTACCAGCAGCTCACGCTCGGGCGCAAGGGCCTCAACCGCATCTACGGCATCACGCTGACGCTGACCCTGCTGCTGGCGCTGCTCACCGCGGTTGCCGTGGCCTTCGTGATGGCGCGGCGCCTGGCGGCTCCGCTGCTCATCCTGGCCGAAGGCACGCAGGCGGTGGCGCAGGGCGATTTCAGCCCGCGCCGGTCGCTGCCGGCGCGCGACGAGCTCGGGGTGCTCACGCAGTCGTTCAACCAGATGACCCGCCAGCTCGAGGACGCCCGTGCCGCCGCCGAGCGCAACCGGGCGGCAGTGGAGTCCGCGCGCGCCTACCTGGAGAGCGTGCTCGCCAACCTGTCGACCGGTGTGCTCGCCTTCGGTGCGGACGGCACGCTGCGCGCGGCCAACCATGGTGCGATGCAGATCCTGGGCGACGACCTGGCCGGCTTCGAGGACATCGCGCTTGCCGACTGGCCGCGTCACGGCCAGTTCCGCGATGCCCTGCAGGCGGGTTTCTCGGCCAACGAGGGGGACTGGCAGACGCAGATCGATCTGGCGGTCAAGGACAGCACGCCCCTGACGCTGCTGATCCACGGCTCCCGCCTGCCCGAGGCGAGCGGCGGCGGCCTGGTGGTGGTTTTCGACGACATCTCGCGTCTGGTCGCGGCACAGCGCACCGCGGCCTGGGCGGAGGTGGCACGCCGCCTGGCGCACGAGATCAAGAATCCGCTCACGCCGATCCAGCTCTCGGCCGAACGGCTGGCGTTCAAGCTCGCCGATCGCCTGGATGCCGACGGCCGCGAGATGCTCGAGCGCTCGACGCGCACCATCGTCAACCAGGTCGAGGCGATGAAGAACCTGGTCAACGCCTTCCGTGATTATGCGAAACTGCCGGCCCCGCACTTCGCGCCGACCGATCTCAACGCCCTGATCCGCGAAGTGCTCAATCTCTACGAGAGCTCACCGGTACGGATCCGCGCCGAACTGGGGACGGACCTGCCGGCGGTGCAGGGCGATCCGACGCAGATTCGTCAGGTGATACACAATATGCTGCAGAATGCGGAGGACGTGCTGGTCGACCGTGACGATGGCGAGGTCAATATCGTCACCCGGCGCGAGGGCGAGCGGGCCGTGATGCTGTGCCGTGACAACGGCCCGGGCTTCCCGGACGAAGTGCTGGCGCATGCCTTCGAGCCCTACTTCACGACCAAGTCCCGTGGCACCGGGCTGGGACTGGCGATGGTGAAGAAGATCGTGGACGAACATGGCGGCGAAGTCAGGCTGGCCAACCGCGAGGGCAGCGGAGCCGAGGTGCGGATTCGCCTGCGCCTGGCAGCTAACCAAGGTGGTAACTGAACGATGCCAAAGATCCTCATCGTCGACGACGAAGTCGGCATTCGCGAACTGCTCTCCGAGATCCTGCGCGACGAAGGCTACGACGTGCAGCTGGCCGAGAACGCGTCGGCGGCCCGCGCGGCCCGCAACGCGGCGCGGCCCGACATCGTGCTGCTCGACATCTGGATGCCCGACACCGACGGCATCACGCTGCTGAAGGAGTGGGCCGCCAACGGCCAGCTCAACATGCCGGTGGTGATGATGTCGGGCCACGGCACGATCGACACCGCGGTCGAGGCGACGCGCATCGGCGCGATCGACTACCTCGAGAAACCGATCGCGCTGCAAAAACTGCTCGCCGCAGTGAAGCGTGGCCTGCAGCGCCCGCAGGCGCCCGGCGCGCCGGCACCGCTGACGCTGGCGGCGTTCACCCGCTCGGTGCCGCTGCGCGAACTCAAGCGCCGGATCGAGCAGATCGCGGCGAGTTCGCGGGTCGTGCTGCTGCGGGTCGGCAGCGGCAGCCTGGCCGAGCTCGTGGCGCGCAGCGTGCAGGCAACCGGTGCGCCCTGGCTCGACCTCGCAGCGGTCACCGCGCCGCTGGACCTGACCCAGTTGCAGGCCTGCCACGGCGGGGTGCTGTTCGTGAACGAGCTGTCGCGGCTGTCGCGCGCCCAGCAAAAGAACCTGGCCTTCGCGCTCGAGCGCCTCGAACGCTACGACCTGCGCCTGCTCGTGGCCACCGACCACACGCAGGAGGCGCTGCTCGCCGAGGGTTGGGACGAGATCCTGCTGGGAAGGCTGTTCGAGGTGAGCCTGGTGCCGGCTTCGATTGCCGAGGTCAAGGACGACCTGCCCGAACTCGCGAGCCAGATCCTGCTGCACCTGGTCGAGGGCGGCGAGGTGCCGCTGCGGCAGTTTTCCACCGCCGCCCTGAATCAGTTGCGCAATCTGCCCTGGCCTGGCGGCTATTCGGAGTTGCGTGCGGCAGTGAAGTCGCTCGCCCTGGGCACGCTGGAAGACGAGATCGCCGGTGCCGACGTGCGCCGGCTGCTGCCGCAGGACATCGCCGCCGGCGCCTGCGGCGTGTCGCTCGATCAACCCCTGCGCGAGGCGCGCGAAGCCTTCGAGCGACTGTATTTCGAGCACCACCTGCGCCTGGAAGGCGGCAACATGACGCGCCTGGCGGAGAAGACCGGCCTCGAGCGCACCCATCTCTATCGCAAGCTCAAGCAGCTCGGCGTGCAGGCGGGCCGCCGGCAGGACGACAGCTGAATTCCCGTTGGTTGCTGCGCTGCAACATACGGTTTCAGCTTGGCATCCCGAAGCGTAGAATCGGACGCCTTTGAGCCACGCGGGATCACCCGGTGAAAATTATCATTCTCGGTGCAGGCCAGGTCGGCGCTTCGGTGGCGGAGAACCTGGTTTCGGAAGCGAACGACATCACCCTGGTCGATACCAGCCCCGAATATCTGGCCTCGGTGCGCGAGCGCCTCGAGGTCCGCACCGTGTGCGGCAATGCCGCCTCGCCCACGGTCCTGCGCGAGGCCGGCGCCGAGGATGCCGACCTGCTGATCGCGGTGACGCAATCGGACGAGACGAACCTCTGTGCCTGTCGCATCGCCAAGGCGATCTACAATCTGCCGACCCGGATTGCCCGTCTCCGCTCCACCGACTACAGCGATTACCCCGAACTGCTTACCGGCGAGAACTTCGCGGTCGATTTCTCGATCTGCCCGGAGCAGGTCGTCACCGAATACATCAAGCGCCTGATCGCCTTCCCCGAGGCCTTGCAAGTGCTGGAGTTCGCCGACGGTGTGGTGAGCCTGATCGGCGTGCGCGCCTTCGAGGGCGGCCCATTGGTGGGACACCCGCTCAAGGCCTTGCGCTTTCACCTGCCGAATGTGGAAGTGCGCATTGCCGCGATCTATCGCCAGGGCGAGCCGATCACCCCCGAGGGCGACACCGTGATCCTGGCCGGTGACGAGGTCTTCTGCCTTGCGGCGACGGTGCACATCCGCCAGGTGATGCGCGAACTGCGCCGCTCGGACAAGCCGATGCGCCGCATCATGATCGCCGGCGGCGGCAACATCGGCTTTCGCCTCGCGCGCTCGATCGAGGAGAACTACCACGTCAAGATTCTCGAGGTGAACCGCGACCGGGCCGAAATGCTCGCCACCCAGTTGTCGAAGACGCTGGTGCTGCGCGGCGACTCCACCGACGAGAAGCTGCTCGAGAGCGAGGGCATCGACGAGACCGACCTGTTCGTCGCCCTCACCAACGACGAGGAAGACAACATCATGTCGGCCTCGCTGGCCAAGCGCATGGGTGCGCGCCGCACGCTGGCGCTGATCAATCGCAGGAGCTACGTCGATCTGGTGCAGGGCGGCCCGATCGACATCGCGATCTCGCCCGCGCACACCTCGATCGGCACGCTGCTCGCGCATGTGCGCCGCGGCGACGTGGTCGCGGTGCACAGCCTGCGCCGCGGCGCGGCCGAGGCGCTGGAGATCATCGCCCACGGCAGCCCGAAGGACTCCAAGGTGGTCGGCCGCCCGATCGAGGACGTCGCCCTGCCCAAGGGCGCGACGATCGGCGCCATCGTCCGTGACGACAAGCGCGATGACGGCAGCCTCGTTCGCCGCGAGGTGATCATTCCGCACCACGACACGATCATCCGCGAGGACGATCATGTCATCGTCTTCTGCACGCACAAGAAACTCGTGCGCAAGGTCGAGAAGCTGTTCCAGGTCGGCTTCACCTTTCTCTGACGACGGGGTATTCCTTCATGCGTGCGTATCACCCCGCGTTGAACGCGCTCGGCCTGATCATCATGTTCTTCGGCCTGCTGATGGGTTTCCCGCTGGCGGTGTCGTTCATGCTCGGCGATGGCGCCACGCTGGCCTACGACCACGCCATCGTCTTTACATTCCTGTCCGGCCTGCTGCTGTGGGCGGCGACGCGCGTGCAGCGCCGCGACCTCCGGGTGCACGACGGCTTCTTCCTGGTTGCCGCCACCTGGCTCGTCCTGCCGGTGTTCGGCGCCCTGCCCCTGATCGGCTATCTGCCGGCGATGAGCTTCACCGATGCCTACTTCGAGGCTGTGTCGGGCCTGACCGCGACCGGTGCGACGGTCATGAGCGGCCTCGACGACCTGCCGATCTCGATCAACCTGTGGCGAACCTTCATGCACTGGGTCGGCGGCATGGGCGTCATCGTGCTGGTGGTGGCGATCCTGCCGCTGCTCGGTATCGGCGGGCGCCAGCTATACAAGGCCGAGGTCCCCACGCCGATGAAGGACGCGAGCCTGACGCCGCGCATCGCCGAGACGGCGAAGGGCCTGTGGATGACGTATTCGCTGCTGACGGTGGCCTGTGCCGTGTCGCTGTGGCTGGCCGGCCTGGACGGCTGGGATGCGCTGATCCATGCGTTCTCGATCGCCGGCCTCGGCGGCTTTTCGAGCAAGGACGCCTCGCTCGGGCATTTCGACAACGTCAATGTCGAGATGGTGGCCCTGGTGTTCGCCCTGCTCGCCGGGATGAACTACGCCACCCACTACCTCGCGCTGATCCGGCGCTCGCCCCGACCCTATCTGCGCGACCCCGAGATTCCGTTCTATTTCGCGGTGCTCGCCCTGAGCATCGGCCTGCTGACCTTCTACCTGATGCAGTTCAATGCCCACGCCGACTTGCTGAGCACGCTGCGCTACGTGAGTTTCCACGTCGTCTCGATTTCGACCTCGCTCGGCCTGTCGACCTACGACTACACGCTCTGGCCGATGTTCGCGCAGATCTGGGTGCTGTTCCTCGGCAGTTTCATCGCCTGTTCCGGCTCGACCGGCGGCGGCATCAAGATGATGCGGGCGATGATCCTGTACAAGCAGGTGTTTCGCGAGATCGTGCGCTCCCTGCATCCGAACGCGGTGCGTCCGGTGCGCATGGGCCGCCAGCCGGTGCCGGAGACCATCCTGCATGCGGTGCTCGGCTTCAGCTTCATGTACATGGTGTCGATCGTAAGTCTCACCCTGGTGCTGTCGGCGACGGGGCTGGAGCTGATCACCGCGTTCTCGGCGGTGGTGGCCTGCCTGAACAACACCGGCCCCGGCCTCGAGGCGGTGGGTCCGGCATCGAACTACCAGGCGCTGACCGATTTCCACAAGTGGGTGCTGTCGTTCGCGATGATTCTCGGCCGCCTCGAGATCTTCACCTTCCTGGTGGTGCTCACGCCGACCTTCTGGCGACGCTGAACGGCGCCTGCGCCGGGACGCGGGCGGCGTCGGCTGCAGCCGTCCGCTGCGCTTGGTCGAGCCGCCCCGTGCCCCGGCCCGGGGCCGACGCCGGGCGGGAAGGTGCCGCCGTCTTGACCAGCGACAACCCCATCGGGACCTGTGACAGGCGATAATCACGGCTTGTGCCCGAACCGCTGGAATAAAGGACTCGATGTGAGCCGCCTGAAAAACGACACCTTCCTGCGCGCCCTGCTGCGCCAGCCCACCGAATACACGCCGGTATGGCTCATGCGCCAGGCCGGCCGCTACCTGCCCGAGTACTGCGAGACGCGCAAGCGCGCGGGCAGCTTCCTGCAGCTGTGCAAGAGCCCGGCGCTGGCCTGCGAGGTGACGCTGCAGCCGCTGGCGCGCTACGACCTCGACGCCGCGATCCTGTTCTCCGACATCCTCACGGTGCCCGACGCAATGGGGCTCGGCCTGTATTTCGCCGAAGGCGAAGGCCCGCGCTTCGAGCGCCCGCTGCGCGACGAATGGGAGATCCGCAATCTCAGCGCGCCCGATCCGCATGCCGAACTGCAGTACGTGATGGACGCGGTGAGCGAGATCCGCCGCGCCCTCGACGGCAGCGTGCCGCTGATCGGATTTTCCGGCAGTCCGTGGACCCTGGCCTGCTACATGGTCGAGGGCGGCTCGTCGGACGACTACCGCCGTATCAAGACCCTGGCCTACAGCCGGCCGGACCTGCTGCACCACATCCTGGCCGTGACTGCCGAGGCGGTGGTTAAGTATCTCAACGCGCAGATCGAGGCCGGCGCCCAGGCGGTGATGGTGTTCGACTCCTGGGGCGGCGTGCTGTCGGAAGCGGCCTATCGCGAGTTCTCGCTGCGCTACCTCGAGCAGGTGATCGCCGGCCTCATCCGCGAGCGCAACGGCCAGCGCGTGCCCAGCATCGTGTTCACCAAGGGCGGGGGCTTGTGGCTGGAATCGATCGCCGCCATCGGCAGCGACGCCGTGGGTCTGGACTGGACGATGGACATCGGTCGCGCGCGCGAGCTGGTAGGCGACAAGGTGGCACTGCAGGGCAACCTCGACCCGAACGTCCTGTTCGCGCCGCCGGAGGTGGTCGCCAACGAGACACGTCGGGTGCTCGATGCCTTCGGACCCCATGCGGGGCATGTGTTCAACCTCGGCCACGGCATTTCTCAGTTCACTCCGCCCGACAACGTCACCGCGCTCGTCGACACGGTGCACGAACACAGCCGCAAGATGCGCGCATCGGTCTGATGCCGGCGCCGCCCCTGCCGGCCGGCGCCGGACGCGGCGGGCAGGGGCATGTCAAGGAGAAAATTGCACCATCGCCCCTTGACTTATGCACATCCCGGCGGTCTGTTACGCGTTGTTGCACCAGTTTGGCGCTTTATGCGCTCGATATTGCAAGTCTATGAATATAAACAATAAAAAAATAGCGCAATGTTAAGGCAATGTGACGGAAGCGCTTATGCCACGCCGCTTTGAGAGCGTTTCGGGTGCGTTTCCCACATAGTTATCCACAGGATTTGTGGAAAAGCTTCGGTCCCGTTTGTCGCCAGACGCTTAGTCAGGCTTTTCACGGAACGACCTCATCAAAGCGCTGTAAGCCGCTGTTCTCCATGTGTTTATTGCTGTGACTCCCGAGCAGAATGCCGATCGTTCGCGTCGCCCTCCCCGTTCCGATTCCGCAAACCTTTGATTACCTTGCGGAAGATGCGTCCGAGGCGGATGTGGGCCGATGCGTGAGGGTACCTTTCGGCCGCGGCGAGAAGAGCGGCCTGATCGTCGCCCTGCCATCGGCGGCCGAAGTCGATCCATCCCGCCTCAAGGTCGTGCGCCAGATCCAGCGCGAGGTCCTGCCGCTGCCGCCCGACTGGCTGGCGCTGGTGGGCTTCGTCGCGCGTTACTACCATGCTCCGCTGGGCGAGGTGGTGGCGCTGGCGCTGCCCCCGGGCCTGCGTCGTGCCGATGGCGTCAGCGGCGACGACGCCGACCCGCGGCTCGGCTTCGCGGCCAAAGGCCATGAGTCGCTGGAGTCGGGGCGGCGGGCGAGCAAGGCGTTCGAACTGCTGCGCCTCGTCGCCACCGGCCCGGGCCCGCAGCGGCGCAGCGCGATCCGTGCTTTGCCGGGTGGCGAGACGGTGGGCGATCTGCTGCGTCGCGGCTGGCTCGAGGGCGTCGATGCCGGTCCGGCGCGACACCTCGCCGGCCCC
>JBFGUQ010000082.1:0-8518 GCA_041565515.1 Rhodocyclaceae bacterium
AGCGCGGTGACCAGCTCGGTCATCACCAGACCGATGCCGGTGAGGGTGACGGTGCCGACGATGATGCCGGCGGTCGCGGTGGCGATGGCCACCGTGATCATGTTGCGTGCGCCGGCGGCGAGACCGTCGATCAGGTCCTGCACACCCTGCCAGGCCGATGCGCCGATTTCGCCTTCGCCACGGAACCATGCCAGCAGCGGTCGCTGGGTGAGCACGATGAAGGCGAGGAACAGTGTCGCCCAGAAGGCGGCGCGGATGGGCGACAGCTGCTCGACCACCAGATTCCACACCAGCGCGCCCACCGGCAGCAGGAAGTGCATGCCCGAGCGCAGCGTGGGGCCGAATTCGGGCAGGCTGGTAATCGGCTCGTCGGCCGCCGCGGCGGCGCTGGCGTGAGGTGCGCTTGCGCGCAGCAGCGCGACATAGGCGACCAGCAGCAGGGCGGCCATGACGGCGAAAGACAGCCGCGGCATCAGCATGTGGACCACGGCGCCGACGAAGGACACCACCGCCAGCACCGAGGCGGTGACGACGACGCCGAGGGCGAAGTTGCCGATCGAGCGCTGCCAGCGCGGCGAGTGGCGTCGCGGCAGGCCGCGCAGGTTCGCCTTCACCGCCTCCAGGTGCACGATGTAGAGCAGGCCGAGGTAGGAGACCATGGCCGAGATCAGCGCGTGCTTGAGCACCTGGATGTAGGGCACGCCGACGTATTCCACCATCAGGAACGCCGCCGCCCCCATGACCGGCGGCATCACCTGGCCATTGACCGAGGCGGCCACTTCCACCGCGGCGGCCTTCTCGGCGGGATAACCCACGCGCTTGATCAGCGGAATGGTCAGCGGCCCGGTGGTCACCACGTTGGTGATGGAGGAGCCGGAGATCAGCCCGGTCGCCGCCGAGGCAAGCACCGCCGCCTTGGCCGGCCCGCCGCGCAGGTGCCCGAGCAGGGCGACCGCGCTGCGGATGAAGTAGCTGCCGGCGCCGGCCGTCTCCAGCAGCGCGCCGAAGAGCACGAACAGGAAGATGAGCCCGGCCGACACCCCGAGGGCGACGCCGAACACGCCCTCGGTGGTCAGCCACATGTGGCTCATGGCCTTGCCGAAGGAGGCGCCCTTGTGCGCGATCAGGTCCGGCATGTATTCGCCGAGGAAGATGTAGCACAGCAGCATCAGCGCCAGCATCACCATCGGCAGGCCGAGGACGCGACGCGTGGCTTCGAGCAGCAGCGTCAGTCCCACCGCCGCCGCCGCGACCTCGATCCAGGTGGGGGCGCCCGTGTGGGCGCTGATCGACTCGTAGAACAGCGCGAGAAAGCCGGCGCTGAACGCGGCCAGCACCGCCAGGGCCGCGTCGAGCCGCGGGACATGGTCGGTGACGCCGTGGCTGGAGGCAGGATAGGCGAGGAAGGCAAGCAGCACCGCAAAGGCCAGGTGCAGCGAGCGGACCGTCGCCTCGTTGAAGGCGAGCACGCCGAGCATCTCCGGCAGCGGCGAGGCGACCCACAACTGGAAGACCGACCATGCCAGTCCGGTGAGCACCAGCAAAGTCGCGACCCGGCCCTGCGGCCGGCGCCGTCCCATGGCGATGTTCGCGGTGTCGATACGCGAGGCGCGCGCAGCCTTCTTCGGGTACGAGTCGTCCGGCCCGGCGTCGCTCATGCCTGTTTCGTCCCTCCCTGGCGCTGTTTCCTCGGTGTCCCGTCCAAGATCCTGGCCGGCGGGACGCGTCGAACTGCCCGGCCAGTATCTTTGTGCGGTCCGTGCGCGGTCAAGGGCACCGTCCGCGCTGCGCCCGGTCGAGCCGCTCGGGGCGCAGCAGGACCCTGGGCTACGACTGCCGGTAGGCCTCCTGCACCCGTTCGCGCCCGTAAATCCGCTCCAGGCGGCGGACGGTGAAATGGCCCTCGCTCATGTCCTGGAAGTGGCTCATGAACAGCAGGTTGATGGTCGCTCCCGCGGCGGCGCCGATGCCGGGCACGAGCATGCCCGCAGCCTTCTGGCTCAGCTGGATCTTGTAGCGCGCGGCGACCATGGCAAGCAGCCGCAGCAGGGCGGGTGCGCCCTCCTGGCCCAGGCCCTTGCTCGCCAGATGCCGGGCGGATTCGCCGACGGCCGAGGCGAGCGCGGCGCGGATGGCGTAGTAGCCGGACTCGGCGGCGTTGTCGCTTTCGCCCGGTCCGCCGAGGGCGAAGACCTCGAGTGCGGCGAGCCGGGTGGCGGGGTCCTTGATGTCTTCGCCCTGGGCGCGAGCGGTATCGAGGATGCTGCGCATGATCAGCGTCGTCGACAAGGGGATTTCCACCGCGAGCGCGCCCAGTCCGAAGGCGCCGCCGACGCCGCCGCTGACCGAACCCAGCACCTTGTGCAGCAGGGGGCTGGGCCTGCGCGCTTCGCTTCCCAGCGTGTTTGCGGCGGTCGCCATCGCCCGTTGCAGGGCCACGCCGGCCAGCGATCCGATCTGCGCCTGCACGCTCGCCGGCAGCTTGCGCACCATGCCTTCGAGCGGGCTGCCGACATAGTTGCTCAGTCGCACGATCAGGCCGGGATTCTCCAGCAGGCCGCGCGCGGCGCGGAGTGCGGCAAGGTCTTCAGGGCTCATGCTCGGCGGCTGTGCATTCATGGTCGATGCCTCGTTTCCACATGTGCGCCGGGTCGGTGTCGCATGTGGCCTGCGTCACGCGGCCTTGCGCAGGGTCAGGTTGATGCGGCAGGCGCCGGTCAGCGGGTGCCGGGCCTCCTTGAGGGGTAGTATGCCGTGAAATCGCAGGCGCGCCGGGCCGCCCCAGACCACCACGTCGCCGTGGAACAGCGGTTCGCGACGGCTGCGGTCGGCGCGGGAGAGCCCGCCGAACAGGAAGGTCGCCGGCACACCCAGCGACACGGACACGATCGGCGCATCGAAGTCGCGTTCGTTGCGATCCTGATGCAGCGACAGGCGGGTCCCTGGCGCATAGCGATTGGCGAGGCAGGCGTCGGGCGTGAACCCGGCATAGCCCGCGGTCTCGGCCGCTGCGCGGGCGACGCGCAGGAAGGCTGCCGGCATCGGCGGCCACGGCCGGCCGGTGGCCGGGTCGAGCGCCGCATAGCGATAGCCGGCGCGATCGCTGACCCAGCCGAGCGCGCCGCAATTCGTCATCGCCACCGACATGGGCAAGCCGCCCGGCGTCACCATGTGGCGCCAGGGCGCCTGCTCGGTGACCCGCCCCAGGGCGGCGAGCAGGGCCTCGGCGTCCGCAGTCGCGAAGGCGCGCAGCACGACCGCCCCCGGGCCGAGCTCGACGCGCGCCGGCAGGGGCGCGTCGAGCTGATCGAACAGGTCCATCGTCATGCCTTCGCCTCCGGGGTGCGCTCGTCCCGGGCCTCGCGCTCGAGCAGGGCGCGCTTGCGCTCGACGCCCCAGCGATAGCCCGACAGCCCGCCGTCGATGCGAACCACGCGGTGGCAGGGGATGGCCACCGCCAGCGCGTTTGCGGCACAGGCGGCGGCGACTGCGCGCACGGCGCGCGGCGCGCCGATGCGCTCCGCCACCTCCGTGTAGCTCATCGTCCGGCCCGCCGGAATCTCGCGCAAGGCCTGCCACACGCGCTGCTGGAAGGCCGTGCCGCGCACGTCCAGCGGCAGGTCGAGCCCCAGCCGTGGTGCCTCGACCAGGCCGACGACGCGGGCGACGAGCTGCTCGAAGCCGGTGTCGCCTCCTACCAGCCCGGCGCGCGGGAAGCGGTCCTGCAGCTCGCGCGCGAGCGCGTCGGGATCGTCGCCGAGCAGGATGGCGCACACCCCGCGTTCGCTCGCGGCGACGAGGATGGCACCGAGCGAGCACTGGCCGATGGCGAAGCGGATGAGGCAATCCGCGCCGCCCGCGCGGTAGCGCGTCGGGGTCATGCCCAGCATCGCGTCGGCCTTCTCGTAGAAGCGGCTGCTCGAGCCGTATCCGGCGCCGTAGATCGCGTCGGTCACGCGCGCGCCGCCGTCCAGTTCGGCGCGCACTCGCCGGGCGCGATGCGCGGCCGCATAGGCTTTCGGCGTCAGGCCGGTGACCGCCTTGAACAAGCGCTGCAGGTGCGATGCACTCAGGCCGGCGTGGCGCGCCAACTCATCGAGGGCCGGCGGGGTGTCCGCGCGCTCGATCAGGCGGCACAGGCCTGACACCAGCTCGGCCTGGCGCTGGGCCAGCGGCGGCAGGTCGGGCCGGCAGCGCCTGCAGGGGCGAAAGCCCGCGCCCTCGGCCTCGGCGGCGCTGAGGTGGAAGGCGACATTCTCCGGCCGGGGGGTGCGCGCGGCGCAGGACGGACGGCAATAGACTCCCGTGGTACGGACCGAATAGAAGAAGCGGCCGTCGGCGCTGCGGTCACGAGCCACTATGGCCGCCCACCGCGGGTCGGCGGCGATGGCCGTGGCCTTGCGTTCGCTTGTTGTGGACATGCTGGAAAGCTCCTTGCGGGCAATCGACCTTGCCCATGGCCCGAATCTAACGGTCGGCGGGCGGCCGGACAATCCGGCTCTTGCTCCGGAATTCGACCGCGGAGTTCGCCGTTCGCTCGCCGCCCCGGCGCGAGGGCCGCGCCGTCGTCCACCGCCTCTGCAAGCAGGCCCTGCGCGTTTGCTCAGCGCAGCCCCGCGCCGCGCAGGCGTGCCCGCAGCTCGTCCATCTCCTCCATCAGGTCCGCCATCAGGGCCGCCAGTTCCGGCACGGCATCGAAGTCGCGCTCGAGCGCACGCATGCGGCGGGCCCGCACGAGGCCGGTGCGGGAGACACGCCAGATGCCGGCCACGCTCTCCGCGTCGGAGATGAGTCCCTCCTCCAGGTGCCGCAGCAGCCATTCGGGCTCGACCCGACAGGCCGCGGCCACCTGTTCGAGGGTCAGCCAGCTGTCTTCGAGCAGGCTGCCGATCAGGACCTCGTCGTCGCGCATGGTTCAAGTCCTCCCCGCCTGGCGCGGATCGAAGTCGAGTTCGCGCGCCATCGTCTCATATAGTCTCCGGGCCTTCGGATCGTCGGCCGGCGGCAGGACGACCTGGATGTCGAGCAGCAGGTCGCCCGCCGGGTTGCCCGGAATGCCCTTGCCCCGCACCCGCAACTGGCGGCCGCTCTGCGAGCCTTCCGGGATGCGCACCTTTACGCTGCCCTGGGGTAGTGCCAGCGTGACCACCGCGCCGAGGGCGGATTCCCAGGGCGTGACCGGCAGGGACATGTGCAGATCGCGACCGTCGGGGCGAAACCGCGGATGCGGTCGGAAGTGCACCTCCAGCAGCAGATCGCCCGCGGGCGCGCCGCTCACGCCCGGCGAGCCCTGGCCGGCGAGGCGGATGATCTGGCCCTCGCGCACGCCACTGGGTATCCGGACATTGAGCGTGCGGGTCTCGAGTTGCACGCGTCCGCTGGCGTCGAGCTTCGGCGTCTTCAGCGACAGCTGCCGCGTGGCACCGGTGAAGCTGTCCTCGAGGTCGAGCAGGACCTTGGCGTGATGATCCTCGCCCCTGGCCCTGAAAGCGCCCCGCCGTCCATGAAAGCCGGCGCCTTCGCCGCCCATGCGGCCGAACAGTTCGGCGAAGAAGTCGCTGAAGTCGGCGGTCTCGTGCGGGGAGAAGCCCCGACCCGAAAACTCGAAGCCGGCGTCCCAGTCCGGCGGCGGGCGGAAGTCCTGGCCGGGCCGATAGCCGCGCCCAAGCTGATCGTAGGCCGCGCGCTTCTCCGCATCGGACAGCACCGCATAGGCCTCGTTGACCTCCGACATGCGCTGTGCGGCGTCGGCCTCCTTGGAGACGTCCGGGTGGTATTTCCGCGCGAGCTTGCGGAAGGCCTTCTTGATCTCTTCCGCCGTGGCGTCGCGGGCCACACCCAGGGTCTGGTAGTAGTCCTTGAATTCCATCTGCGGCGTCCTCTGCTCCGGTTCGCGGCTGCACCCGACTCCGTATAGATAGGGGTCGGGCAGCGGAACATCAAGCGCTTGATTTTTCCCGCGTCGCCCCTAGATCGGGTAGCAGGAGCGTCGCTGGCGGCGCTCGAGTCCGGAATGGAGGAAGTCATGATGTATCGATCCCTGTTTCCCCGCGACCTGTTCGCGGAACTGGACCGACTGCAGCGTGAAGTGCAGCAGTCGTTCGAAATCTCACCCAGCATTCGCGGCACTGCCCGCGGCGGCTTCCCGGCGATGAACGTGGGTGGCACGCCACGCTCGGTGGAAATCTACGCCTTCGCGCCCGGCATCGATCCGGCCAGCATCGAGGTGCAGCTGGAAAAGGGCGTGCTGAGCATCGCCGGCGAGCGCGCCAGCGCCTTGCCGAAGCGCGACGAAAAGGCCTCGGTGCATATCGACGAGCGCTTCGCCGGGCGCTTCCGTCGCGTCGTCAGCCTGCCCGAGGACGTGGATCCCGACGCCGTGCAGGCGAAATATCGCGACGGCGTGCTGCACGTCAGCATCCGGCGCCGTGAAGCCGCCCAGCCGCGCCGCATCGACATCCAGTAAGGAGGAAACGATCATGAGCGACAAGACTGCCGTTACCAAGCGTGCCGACGAGGCCCGCAAGGAACCGTCCCTGATGCCGCCGGTGGACGTGATCGAGGACGCCGCCGGGATCACGCTGTATGCCGACCTCCCGGGCGTGCCCAAGGACAAGCTCGCGCTGCAGGTCGAGGCCGACACCCTGACGATCGAAGGCGAGCTCAGCCTGAGCCTGCCCGAGGACATGGAGGCAAGCCATGTCGAGGTGAGCCTGCCGAGCTACCGTCGCGTGTTCACCCTGCCCAAGGAGCTGGACACGGCCAAGGTGAAGGCGGAGTTCACCCACGGGGTGCTGAAGCTGCGCATTCCCAAGGCCGAGCACGCCCAACCGCGCCGCATCGAGGTCAGCGCGGGCTGAAGGGCCCGTCGTGCACTCGGAAGCTGCCGGGCGGATAGCGGTCGCGATTCGCCCGGCGCCCACAGCCACTGGAGAGGGAGAGCTGAAATGCAACTGGAAGCGGTCAAGGAGGGCTTGGGCTCGATGTGGGAGTCGGTGAGCGCGGGCTGGCGCCACCTGCGCCAGTTCGCGTCCGACGCGCTGACCCGGTTCAGGCCAGGCGACAAGTCGGGCCTGCCGGCCCGCAGCGAGGTCGATGACGAAGCCTATCTGCCGACGCACGGCTGGTCGATGCTCGGTGGCGACCTGTTCGAGGACAAGGACCGGCTGCTTGTGCGCGTCGAGGTGCCGGGCATGGAAAAGGACGAGATCGGCATCGAGATCGTCGACCAGGCGCTCGTGGTGAGTGGCGAGAAGCGCTTCGAGCGCGAGCACAGCGAGGGGCGCTGGCGCATCATGCAGTGTGCCTATGGCAGCTTCCGTCGCGTCGTGCCGCTGCCGGCCCCGGTGCGGACCGAAGGCGCCCGTGCCAGCTACCGCAACGGCGTCCTGCGCGTGGAACTCCCCAAGGCCGCGCCGGGCAGGCCGAAGTCGCTCACCATCGAAGTGAAGTGAGGCTCACGCGGGCGGGTCGCGGCTAGAATGCGGGGGTCTTCCACGCGCTTGCGCGCGAGCCGGAAAAATCCATGACCCTCGAACCCTTCCTCCGATTTCTGCACATCGCCGGTGTCGCGCTCTGGGTGGGCGGCATGTTCTTCGCCTACGTGTGCCTGCGCCCGGCCGCCGCCGCGCTGCTGGAGCCGCCGCCGCGGCTGCGTCTGTGGCGCGACGTGCTCGCGCGCTTCTTCGTCTGGGTGTGGGCGGCCGTCGCCCTGATCCTCGCCAGCGGCCTCGGCCTGATCGGGCGCGTCGGTTTCGCCGCCGCGCCGCTCAACTGGCACCTGATGTTCGCCAGTGGCTGCGTGATGATCGCGATCTTCGTCTACGTGGTGTTCGTCCCTTATGCCGCGCTCGGGCGGGCGCTGGAGGGTGGGGACTGGAAGGCCGGTGGCGCGGCACTGGGGAGAATCCGGCAGGCGGTCGGCACCAACCTGCTGCTCGGCGTATTCACGATCGGCCTGGCGACGCTGGGCCGTTTCCTCGTCTAGCCTGTATCCGTGGGGAAGGCGCTCGGGCGCCCGGCGGCAGCGTTTGCAGCGCGGCCCGATTCACGAGCTTGCAGGATGTCCAGGGAGATACCGGGATGAGCAGGATCCGGCACTGGCTCGAGCCGCGCGTTCTGGGGGTCATCCTGGCGGCGGCGTCGGCCTTGTGGGTCTTCATCGGCGTGGCGGAAGAGGTCGCCGAGGGCGAGGCACGCAGCATCGATGCCGCGATCCTGCTCTCGTTGCGGACGGCTGACGATCTCGCCGATCCGCTCGGCCCGCGCTGGCTGGAGGAATTCGCCCGCGACGTCACCGCGCTGGGCAGCCCGGGCGTGCTCGCCATGCTGGTCGCGGTGGTCGCGCTCTTCCTGCTGCTGTCGGGAAGTCGTCGCACCTCGCTGTTCCTGCTCCTGGCCACCGGCAGCGGCGCATTCGCCGCGGCCCTGCTCAAGCAGGGATTCGATCGACCGCGTCCCGACCTCGTGCCGCATGCGACCTACGTCGTCTCGGCCAGTTTTCCCAGCGCCCATGCCA
>JBFGUQ010000083.1:0-8459 GCA_041565515.1 Rhodocyclaceae bacterium
CCTTATCGCCTGCTTTGACGTGGTAGACCCTTTGTTCGATGCGCTCCACCGGCGTCGCCTGGGGTGTCACCTCGACGCGCACCGGTTCGGCCAGGATGTCGCCGGCAAGCCGCGCGATGCTCTTCGGCATGGTCGCCGAAAACAGCATCGTCTGTCGGTTTTCCGACAGCATGTCGCAGATGAACTCGATGTCGGGGATGAAGCCCATGTCGAGCATGCGGTCGGCCTCGTCCAGCACCAGCACCTCGACCTGGCTGAGGTTGATGGTCTTCTGCTCGACGTGGTCGAGCAGGCGGCCCGGCGTGGCGATGACGATCTCGATGCCGCGGCGCAGTTCCTGGACCTGGGCCTTCATGTCGACCCCGCCGTAGATGCATACCGAGCGCAGCGGCAGGTGCTTGCTGTAGGTCTTCACCGATTCGAAGACCTGCATCGCCAGTTCGCGCGTGGGCGCGAGGATCAGGGCGCGGGTCTGGTGGCGCGCCGGCGAGGTGCTGCTGTTGGCGTGGCGGGCGATGCGCTGCAGCAGCGGCAGGGTGAAGCCGGCCGTCTTGCCGGTGCCGGTCTGGGCGCCGCCCATGACGTCCTGACCGGCGATGACGATCGGGATGGCCTGGCGCTGGATGGGCGTGGGTTCGGTGTAGCCGGTGTCGGCTACGGCTTGAAGCAGCTCGGGGATGAGGCCGAGTTCGGCAAAGCTCATGGGGACCTTTCTTGATTCTGCAGCCGGCGGAGAGTCCGCAGGCACGGTTAATGCGTAAACATTATACACACGGCCGAAAAGCGTTTCGGCACAAGCGCTTCCATGCCTGCCGGCGGTTCCGCATCATTTCTTCAGCGTGAGGTAGGCGGTGACCTCTTCGCGGTCGTGGTACAGCTGCTTGATGCGCAGTTCGTAGGGGCCGATGCTGGCGAGGCGCTTCCGGATCAGGAGGCGGCATTGCTCCACCGCCTCCAGGCGCCGCTTCATCGGCAGCTTGAGATTGAAGATCGTGTAGCGGCAGCGACCGGTGGCGATCCACTCGGCCATCAGCGAGGCGATGCGCGAGGGCTGCTCGACCATGTCGCACACCATCCAGTCCACCGCGCGCTGCGGCCGCCAGGTGAAGCCGTCGGCCTTGATGTGCTCGACCATCTCGGTGGCCATCACGCTGTCGCGCAGCGGGCCGTTGTCGATGGCGGTGACGCGCAGCCCGCGCTGGGCGAGCTGCCAGGTCCAGCCGCCGGGGGCGGCGCCGAGATCGACCGCGCGCTGGCCTGCGCGCAGGATGCTCTCGCGCTCGGCATCCTCGAGCAGGGTCGTGATCGCCTCGGCGAGCTTCATCGTCGAGCGGCTGGGTGCGCTCGAGGGCATGCGCAGCCGCGGAATGCCCATCGGCCAGGTGGCGCATTCGCCCGGCAGCCCGGCGGCGAGCCAGGCGGTGGTGGCGTCGGAGAACAACACGTGCAGGACAGGCAGGCCGGTCCGGCTGCTGCGCAGGGCGCCGGCCTTCTCCAGCGCCTTCGTCAGCGGTTCGGTGAAGCGTCGGCAGAAGCCCGAGCGCTGCTTGGCCTCGTCGGTATCGGGGGTTTCGAGCACCACACCGGAAAAGCGCTGGCCGGAGGCCTTGACGGCGTCGACCAGCGGCGTCGCGCGGTCGCGCTCGGGCAGGTCGTCGACGCGGCCGAACCACGGCAGCAGCTGGCGCGCGAACACCGGCCGGCGCCAGTCGGTGGCTTCGCCGAGCGCCCCGAGCGCGACCGGCTCGAAGGTCTCGTACACCACGAACCCGGTGTCGGGCTGGGCGCGGACATAGCCGATCAGGCCGGCGTCGGCCGCGAGATCGTCGATCTCGGCCGCCAGCTCCTTTTCGAAACCGGCGCGGCAATAGCCGATCAGGCCCGAGGTCATCAGGCCGGCGGCGGGGGTGTGTTCGTTCATCGGGGGCGGAGCGCGCGTGCGCTGAAGTATGATCGGGCGAAGCCGCGAGATGATAAGCCCCCCGGGCCATGCAGGCGAGCACGGATATCAAGGAGAGACGATGGCGGGACGCGCGATGGAATACCGCAAGCTGGGCGAGGATGGGCCGATGGTGTCGGCGATCTGCCTCGGCACGATGACCTTCGGGCAGCAGAATTCCGAGGCGGAGGGCCATGCCCAGCTCGACCAAGCTTTCGAGCGCGGTATCAACTTCATCGATACGGCGGAGATGTATGCGGTGCCCTCGCGCGCCGGGACCTACGGCGCTTCCGAGGCCATCGTCGGTAGCTGGCTGGCGCGCAGGCCGCGCGAGCAGGTGGTGCTGGCGACCAAGGTCGCCGGTCCGGCGCGCAGCCTGCCATGGATTCGCGGCGGCCCGCCGGCGCTGGACCGCGACAACATCCGCGCAGCGGTGGAGGGCAGCCTGCGGCGCCTGCGCACCGATTACATCGACCTCTACCAGCTGCACTGGCCAGAGCGCAATCAGCCGATGTTCGGGCAATGGCAATACGATCCCGCGAAGGAGCGCGAGTGCACGCCGATCCGCGCCCAGCTCGAGGCGCTCGCCGAACTCGTGCGCGAGGGCAAGATCCGCCGGGTGGGGCTGTCGAACGAGCATGCCTGGGGCGTGATGGAGTTCCTGCGGCTGTCGCGCGAGTTCGACCTGCCGCGGGTGGTCTCGGTGCAGAACATGTATCACCTGTTGGGCCGGACCTACGAATACGGCCTCGCGGAGATCGGCCATCGCGAACGCGTCGGCCTGCTGGCCTACTCGCCACTGGCCTTCGGTCATCTGACGGGCAAGTACCTGGCCGATCCGGCAGCGCCCGGCCGTCTCAACCTGTTCGAGAATTTCGGCCAGCGCTACACCGGGCCGAACGTGGCGCCGGCGGTGAAGGCGTATGCCGCGCTTGCGCGCGATCACGGCCTCACGCCGACGCAGCTCGCGCTCGCCTTCGTGTACTCACGCGGGTTCGTCGCCAGCACGATCATCGGCGCGACGACGATGGCCCAGCTCCGGGAGAACGTCGACGCCTGGGATGTGCGCCTCGATCCGGCACTGGTCGAGGCCATCGACGGCGTGCACCTGCGCTACACCAATCCGGTGCCTTGAGGACGCTGGCCGGTGGCTCAGTTCGGGGATGCGGCAGCAGGTGCCGGCGCGCCGGCCGGGCTGGCCGCCGGTGTCGCCGGCGCCAGTTGCGAAGGCACGACCTCGATCTTGTGCTCCATCATGTAGTCGTTCATCTCGCGCCAGCCGGCGAAGACGGAGGCCTTCTCGGCGGAGGCGTTGAGCGTGTAGCAGTCCTCGAGCGAGCGCCCCGCATGGCGGCAGGCGCTGCCGATGGCGCGGCCCTCGCCTTCCAGCCGCAGCGCGTCCTTCTTCGGATTCGGCAGTTCGAGCAGCTCGCTCAATTGGTCACAGCCGCCCGCGAGGGGCAGCACGGCGAGCAGCAACAGGGTGGAAGCGGATAGGCGCATGGCGGGCGGCGCGGACTGGGCGCGGTTGTTCTGCAATTGGGGCAGATAACGTCATCTGCGGGCGAATCTTGAAGAGGCCGGCGCTCTTGATCGCGGGCCCCGGTCTCACGGCCCGGCCTGGCGGCGGCGCGCTTACAACTCGGTCACGAGCGAAGCGCCGTGCCGCGAACTATAATCGGGGCACGTCGGGGCTGTACCCGGCACGTTCATCCAAGACCTCGGCAAGTTCATGAATAATAAGCGATTCAAGGCTATCCCCTTCCTCTGTGCGCTTGCCGGCCTGATCGCCGCGCAGCTGCCTTCGGCCGGCGCGGTGCTGGCGGCGTCCGCGCAGGAGATCGAAATCTTTCACCGCCTGCCGCAGGGCAAGGCGGCGGCGCTCGACGAACTGGTCGCGCGCTTCAACGCCCAGAGCAAGGGCGTGCGGGTCGCGGTGTCGCAGGTCGACTGGCGTGGCGCGGCGGCACCGCACATGTTGATCCTCGAGGGCGACGAGGAGGAGAGCTTCCTCGCCGGCAAGCCGCGCTTCAAGCCGCTGCACGAACTGATGAAGCAGGGCGGGGTGCCGCTGCAGACCCTGCGCCCGCCGGCCATGATGACGCGCACGCCGGTCGACACCAAGGGCCGGCTGCTGGCACTGCCGGTCGGCCTGTCCACGCCGGTGCTGTTCATGAACCGCGACGCGCTGCGTCGTGCCGGCCTCAATCCCGATACCACCTCGGTGAGCACCTGGTTCGACCTGCAGCAGGCGCTCGGACGCCTCGCGGACGTCGGCCATACCTGCCCCTACACGGTCTCCGAGCCGGGGCGGGTGATGGTGGAGAATCTCAGTGCCTGGCACAACGAGCCGGTGGCGGCGATGCGCGGCAAGACCCAGACCCCGTCGTTCAACGGCATGTTCCAGGTCAAGCACGTGGCGATGATGGCGAGCTGGTACCGGGCCAGTTACCTGCACGTGTTCGATCGCCGCGACGAGGCCGAGGAGCGCTTCGCCGCGGGCGAGTGCGCGGTGATCGCCGCACCCTCGGCGAGTTATGTGGATTTCCGCCGCCAGGGCAAGGTCGACGTCGCGGTCACGCGCCTGCCGTACTACGACGACTTCCCCGGTGCCCCGCAGAACACGCTTGCCGACGGTCCGGCCCTGTGGGCCGCGGCAGGCAAGAAGCCGGCCGAGTACAAGGCGGTGGCGCAGTTCATCAGCTTCTGGCTGCAGCCGGAGAACCAGCTTGCCTGGCAGCGCCAGACCGGCTACCTGCCGCTCAACCGCGCCGGGCTGCTGGCCTCGCGCAGCGAATTGCTGGACGCCGACCAGGAGAACTCGCGGGTGGCGGTCGAGCAGTTGACCAACAAGCCGGCGACGCCCGATTCATCGGCGCAGCCGGTGGTCGGGCGCGAGAAGGTGCGACGCATCCTCGACGAGGAGCTGTCCGGCGTCTGGGCGGATCGCAAGGCCGCGAAGGAGGCGCTGGACAACGCGGTGACCCGGGCCTCGGTGCCTTGATGGGCAGGGAACGGCAGGCTTGAATGCCCGGCCCTGGCCGCTGCCGACCGTAGTGGCGCACCGCTGCGGGGGCAGGCTGGCGCCCGAGAACACCCTGGCCGGCCTGAACATCTCGGCGGCGCTGGGCTGCAAGGGCGTCGAGTTCGACGTCATGCTGTCCGGCGACGGGACACCGGTCCTCATCCACGACGAAACCCTCGAACGCACGACCAACGGCCATGGCCGGGTGGCGGACACGGGAGATGCGCTGCTGCGTCGACTCGATGCCGGGAGCGCCTTCGACGCGCGCTTCGCCGGCGAGCCGATTCCCACCCTCGCCGAGGCGATGGCGCGCAGCGCCCGGCTCGGGCTCGCGATCAACCTCGAGATCAAGCCGGCCGCCGGCCATGAACTGCGCACCGGACGCGTGGTCGGTGAGATGCTGCGGCGCGACTGGGCTCACCGGCTCGACACGGTCGTGCTGTCGTCCTTCTCCGAGGTGGCGCTCGCGGCGGCGGCCATCGGGGTGCCCGAGTGCGCGCGCGGCCTGCTCGTCGGGCGCGTCCCCGACGACTGGCAGGCGCGCTGCGAGCGGCTGGGCGTGATCGCGCTGCACCCCGAGACATCGGCGCTGCAGCGAGGCCAGGTCGAGGCGCTGCGGGCGGCCGGGCTGCGGCTCGCCGTGTATACGGAGAACGACCCGGTGCGCGCCGACATGCTGCTGGACTGGGGTGTCGATTCGGTGATCACCGACTGGCCGGACCGATTCCGCCTCGGGCGTGCGACCGAGCGCTCGTAATGCCGCGGCGAACCCGGCGCTTCGCCGCGCGAGACAGGCGGCGGCGCGTGTTGACGCCGCGCGCAGGCCGCGCCTAACATCCCGTTTTTTCCGCGAGCGCTCCCGCCTTGACCGTCAAGCAGCTTTTCGCGCCGATCGCCGCCGACATGCAGGCGGTGGATGGGGTCATACGCGACCGCCTCCATTCCGAAGTCGTCCTGATACGTCAGGTCGCGGAGTACATCATCCACAGCGGTGGCAAGCGCCTGCGTCCGGCGCTGGTGCTGTTCACCGCCGGCGCGATGGGCTACAAGGGCGTGCATCACCACGAACTCGCCGCGGTGGTGGAGTTCATCCACACTGCCACCCTGCTGCACGACGACGTCGTCGACGAATCCGACCTGCGCCGCGGCAACAAGACCGCAAACGCCTTGTTCGGCAACGCCGCCTCGGTGCTGGTCGGCGATTTCCTCTACTCGCGCGCCTTCCAGATGATGGTCGGCGTGGACGACATGAGGGTGATGCGGGTGCTCGCCGACGCCACCAACGTGATCGCCGAAGGCGAAGTGCTGCAGCTGCTGAACTGCCACAACGCCGATGTCGGGATCGACGATTACCTGCGAGTCATCCGCTACAAGACGGCGAAGCTGTTCGAGGCGGCGGCGCGGCTCGGCGGCATCCTCGGTGGGGCGGACGATGCGCTCGAGGCCAGGCTCGCCGACTTCGGCATGCACCTCGGCACCGCCTTCCAGATCATCGACGACGTGCTCGACTACTCGGCGGACGAGGCCGACACCGGCAAGCACCTCGGTGACGACCTCGCCGAAGGCAAGCCCACCCTGCCGCTGATCCATGTCATGCAGCACGGCACGGCCGAGCAGGCCGCGCTCGTGCGCGGCGCGATCGAGAACGGCGGGCGGGACGATTTCGCCGCCGTGCTGGCGGCCATCCAGGCCACCGGCGCGCTCGACGAGGCGCGCCGCCACGCCCGCGAGGAGTCCCGCCTCGCGATCGAGGCGATCTCGGCCCTGCCCCCTTCCATTTTCAAGGACTCATTGCTAGAATTGGCGGACTTTGCAGTTGCGAGAAATCATTGATATACTCGCTGGCTTGGTAGAAAACGTCGGGGAATAGCTCAGCCTGGTAGAGCACTGCGTTCGGGACGCAGGGGCCGGAGGTTCGAATCCTCTTTCCCCGACCACAAGATTCCGAGAAGACAAGGCATCAGCGAACACGCTGGTGCTTTTTTTCGTCCGTATGCGATGGGCGCGAAGCCGGGTTTGCGGCCCCGAGGCGCATGCTCGCACGCTCCGGCGAGGATCATGGCAACAATTCAAGAATTGTTGTAGTATTGACCGATGGAAAAAGTCGTTGCCCTGTCGGTATTCGAATCGCTGTCGTCGGGTGTCCGCCTGGACGTCTTCCGGTTGCTGGTGCGCACCGGCCCGGAAGGCATGGTTGCCGGCGAGATCGCGTCCGTGCTCGACGTTCCGCCGACCAATCTTTCCTTTCATCTCAAGACGCTCACCCATGCCGGCCTGATTTCGGTGGAGCAGGAGGGGCGCTTTCTGCGCTATCGCGCCAACATGGGCCTGATGCAGGAACTGATCGCCTACCTGACCGAGGAGTGCTGCGCCGGCGCACCGGAACGCTGTGCTCCGGTGAGTGCAGCGCTCGCGCGCATGGACGGGCTGGGCTGCTGAAGGGCTGAGCAGCCGGCGAGAAGCCGGTCGCCCTGGCGTCGGTGCAACAGAAAAATTCAAGAATAGATGAAGCATTGCATCAAAATCCAGCTAAACCCTAGACCCGATTGAACCAAACCCATGAACAGATGGAGGCTGAAGTGTCCGCGAAGACCTACAACGTGCTGTTCCTGTGTACCGGGAACTCCGCACGCAGCATCATCGCCGAGGTGGTGCTCAACGAACTCGGCAAGGGTCGTTTCACGGCCTACAGCGCCGGCAGCCACCCGCGTGGCGAAGTGAATCCAATGGCGCTGGAAGTCCTGCAGGCCCAGGGTTACGACACCAGCAGCCTGAGCAGCAAGGGCTGGGAACTGTTCGCCCGGCCCGAAGCGCCGGTCATGGACTTCGTGTTCACCGTGTGCGACCAGGCCGCCGGCGAGGTGTGCCCGGTTTGGCCCGGCCAGCCGGTCACCGCACACTGGGGGTTTGCCGATCCCGCTGCGGTCGAGGGCGATCGGGAGCGCAGGCTGCGCGCGTTCCGCCTGGCGCAGAACCAGATCGTCAATCGCATCCGTCTGTTCGCCAGCCTGCCCATCGACAGGCTCGACCGCCTCGCGCGCAAGCACGAGGTCGAGGCCATCGGGCGGTCCGGCGTGGTGGAGGAGGCCTGACATGGGGCTGTTCGAACGTTACCTGACGGTCTGGGTCGCGCTGGGCATTGGCGCCGGCGTCGTCCTCGGCCTGGCCGCGCCCGGCGCCTTCCAGGCCATCGCCGCGCTCGAGATCGCCCACGTGAACCTGGTGGTGGCGGTGTTCATCTGGATCATGATCTACCCGATGATGATCCAGATCGACTGGCACGCGGTGAAGGACGTGGGCCGCAAGCCGCGCGGGCTGATGCTGACACTCGTGGTGAACTGGCTGATCAAGCCGTTCACGATGGCCGCCCTCGGCGTGCTCTTCTTCCACTACCTGTTCGCGCCCTGGGTCGACCCGCAATCGGCGAGCGAATACATCGCCGGCATGATCCTGCTCGGCGTCGCGCCGTGCACCGCGATGGTGTTCGTGTGGAGC
>JBFGUQ010000084.1:0-8378 GCA_041565515.1 Rhodocyclaceae bacterium
GCTGTCGGATACCAATCGCATCGATTTCTTCCTGCGTGCGGCGCGCTGGGATGGCGAGCCCGTGATCCTCGAGCCGACCAAGTGCGATCGCCTGGACTGGTTCGTGCGCGCGTCGCTGCCGCAGACCACGGTCGAGTACGTGCGCGCGGCCCTGGCTGCGGGCCCGGCCCCGTGGATGCTGGAAATCGGCTTCGCCTCCGCCCCTGCCGCCGCGCGCGCCGTCGAACGAAATCCGCGCTGAGGAGCGGGCCGCCTCCTGTTCGCAAGTCTGCCGCGCGCATTCGCCGAGCCGTTCAGCCCATCAACAAGTGCTGTTATGCTTTGGTCGTCATCGCGGCCGCGTCTGGCCGCTTGGGCGATCAGGAGGAGGTGTCGAATGAGTGTCCGGCTTGCAATTGCGCTTGCAGCAACCATCGGACTGGCGCCCGCGGCTGGCGCGGCCGAATTGCCCGTCGTCGATCTCGAGCGCGCGGCTGCAATCAGTGCAGGGCGTTGTTCGCTCTGCCACGGATCCGAGGGCGAGAGTTCCTCGGCTCTGTATCCGAGACTCGCAGGCCAGCATCATCAATACATCGCCAAGCAACTCTCGGACTTCAAGTCCGGCCGCCGCAAGAGCGACACGATGGGCAGCATGGTCGAGGACCTGAGCCGGGATGAAATGCTTGCGCTCGGGGTCTTCTTCGAGAAGAAGCCAACCGCTGCGCGGCAGGCGCGCGATGCCGATCTCGCCGCGGTCGGACGCTTCATCTTCCTGCGCGGCAACGAATACTCCGGGGTGGCCGCCTGCGCGACCTGCCATGGCGAGAAGGGGCGCGGCACCGAGCAGCTGCCCCGTCTCGCCGGCCAGGTGCCGCGTTACGTGGAGCGGCAGCTGAAATCCTTCGACGAGCGCGAGCGCACAAACGACAACGCCGTGATGCACTCGATCGCATCCAGGCTCACCGAACTCGAGGTCAAGGCGGTCGCGCTCTACATCAGCACACTCGACTGATTGCGATCTCGCGCGCGGGCGCCGGCAGCGGCCGGACGAAGCAACGGGGCCTCCAGGGCCCCGTCGGACTTTTTCGCGAGCGCCAGCTCAGGCCAGCATGTCGGCCCAGATGTTCCTTGCCCAGGCGAGCGCGGCCTTGCCTTCGATCTCGTTCGCGGCCGTCGACAAGCCCCCCGCGTCCTTGACCGGCATCGGCTGTTTCGTCTCCGCGTCGTACTGATGGACCGAAGCGACGTGGACGACGTTCTTGTCGTCGACGAAGCTGTAGCAGGTGTTCATGACCACCGGGGTGGGGTTGGGCGGCAGGCCCTCGAACAGATTGATGATCGCCGCCGCGACGACCTTGCCGTGCTGATTCGCCATGTGGCCGGACTTGGGCATCGTCGGCGCCGGGAACAGGGCGTCGCCGATGACGTGGACGCCCGGCACTCCCTTGGCTTCGAGCGTCAGCCAGTCGACATCGACCCAGCGGTCGTTGATCAGCGGCAGACCGGCCTTGATCGCGATTTCCCCTGCACGCATCGGCGGGATCACGTTCAGCACGCCGGCCTGAACCTTGTCGAATTCGAGTTCGGCGATACGCGCCTTGGCGTCGACACTGAGCAGCCTGCTGTTCGGCACGTACTCGATCATGCCCCCGTAGCTTTCGAAGGCCTTGGTGAAGTGCCCCTTCTTCGACTGTATTTCGCCGTTGGCATCGAGCACCAGCACCTTGGAGGCGGGTTTCGCGCGGCGCAGGTAGTTGGCCACCAGGCAGGCGCGCTCGTAAGGACCGGGCGGGCAGCGGTAGGGCGATCTGGGAATCTGCAGGGCGTAGACGCCGCCGTCGGGCATGTCCTCGAGCTGCTTGCGCAGCAAGACGGTCTGCGGGCCCGCCTTCCAGGCGTGGGGAACGAGCTCCTCGTTGCCGGCGAGCCCGGCGATCGCGTCGGGGATGAAGTCGATGCCCGGCGACAGTACCAGTCGATCGTAGGCGAGGGTGCCGTTCTTCGCCGTGCGCACCGTGCGCTTGGCGGTGTCGATCGCGGTCACCTCGTCGGTGACGACCTTCACGCCCCACTTGGACTTCAGGTTGTCGTAACTGACGGTGATGTCTTCGAGCTGCTTGAGGCCGCCGATCACCAGGTTGGACATCGGGCAGGAGACGAAACTGGTGTTGCGCTCGACCAGCGTGACGTCGACGCTGCCTCCGCTCCACATCCGCAGGTACTTCGCGGTCGTTGCGCCGCCATAGCCACCGCCGACCACCACCACGTGGCCTCGGCTCTTGGCGTTGGCGTTGGCGGCGGCGGCGCCGCCGCTCAGCCCGAACATCGTCGTGCTGCCGGCCGCCGCCGCGCCCACCGATTTCAGAAAGTCGCGTCTGTTGAACATGTCTGCCGCCCCCCTTACTTTTGCGCCGCGAAGTATGCGGTGATGAGCTCGAGCTGCTCGTCGGTGTAGCCCTTGACGATCTGATGCATGATCGTGGCGGGCTCTTCACCCGACCTGAAATCGATCAGCTTCTGCATCAGCTTCTCCTTCGGCTCGCCCGCCAGCGACTCCATGCCGCCCAGGCTGTGGCCATTGGTCCCATGGCAGTTGGCGCAGGTGGCGGCGAGGTTGCGGGCGAGATGCGGATCCTGTGCGTAGGCTGGCGCCGCTGTGCAAATCATGCCCAGCGCGGCAAGAGCAATTCTGATCTTCACGACGATGTCCTCTCCGTGTCATTTGATTGGCATTGTGCGTGCGCTCGTGCGAGGCCCGCCGGAATGCCGCGCGGTCTGGGCTGGCTTCGGCCGTGGAGTCCGACGCGCGCAGTTGAGTATAGCGGAGCCAGCGCGGATGTCATTGTGCCGAGAGCCAGGTTCGGCGCGGGTTTGCGACCGCAGGAAGCTCGCAGGGCGGGTGCTGCGATGCACAAATATAAGAAGTTGACCATATACGTGTATGGTTATAGAGTTGAATGCGCACACGTTGCTAGTCGAGGCCGGCATGGAAGAACTCAATAAGGTTTTCGAGAGCGTCGCCGAATACTTCGGCCTGCTCGCGGAGCCGTCGCGACTGAAGATCATGCACTGCCTGTGCAACGGCGAGCGCTCGGTCAATGAGGTGGTAGAGGCGGCCGGGCTCACGCAGGCGAACGCCTCGCGTCACCTCAACCTGCTCTATCGGGCCGGCGTGGTGGGTCGGCGGCGCGAGGGTAGTCAGGTCTTCTACCGCCTGACCGATCCGAATTTCACCGACCTGTGCCGCACGGTGTGCGTGAGCATCGCCGCGCGCGGGGACGTGAACGCACCAAAACGCGAGACCCTGCTCAGGCTCAAGCAGGACCTGGGTGCAGGAAACTGAATCTTTATCTACGCCAGATACGCATCGGAAGGGGGAGTTCAGGCATGGCAATCGATGAGGTGCGACCCGGACGGATCAGGCCGGCGCCGGAGAATTTTCTCACCAGCGAGCAGATCGCGGCGGTCACCGCCGGCCGCCGCGACTTCTTGCGCAAGGCATTGGTCGGCGCCACTGCCGCCCTGGCGGTACCGGTCGCGGCGCGCGCTGCGGTAGAGGGCGATCCGGCGATCCTCGAACTGCCGCCGTGGTCGACCTCGCTCGGCCAGCCCGTCGCGACCAACCGCTACGGCATGCCTTCCCAATACGAACGCGGGCTCGCCCGGCGCGAGAGTCCTGGCCTGACGCGAGTGGGGGGCTCGTCCGTGTCCTTCACGCCGCTGCAGGGCCTGTTCGGCATCATCACCCCCTCCGGCCTGCACTTCGAGCGCCACCACCAGGGCTGGCACGACGTCGATCCGTCCCGTCATCGGCTGATGATCAACGGCCTGGTCAAGACCAACGCCGTGTTCACCATGGACGACATCATGCGGCTGCCATCGGTGTCGCGCATCCACTTCATCGAGTGCGGCGCCAACACCGGCATGGAGTGGGGCAACGTCGCGGTGCCGACCGTGCAGTATTCGCATGGGATGATCTCCTGTTCCGAGTTCACCGGCGTGCCGCTCAAGTCGATCCTCGACATGGTCGGCGCCGACTACAAGAAGGGGCGCTTCATCCTGGCCGAAGGGGCGGACGGCTCGTCGATGACGCGCACGATCCCGATGGAGATGGTCGAGTCCGGCGAAGTGCTGGTGGCCTATGGCATGAACGGCGAGATGCTGCGCCCGGAGAACGGCTATCCGCTGCGCCTGGTCGTGCCCGGGGTGCAGGGGGTAAGCTGGGTCAAGTGGCTGCGCCGCATCGAGGTCGGCGACATGCCGTGGGCGACCAAGGACGAGGCGGTGCATTACATCGACCTCATGCCGGACGGCAAGCACCGCCAGTACACCTCCCTGCAGGAGTGCAAGTCGGTCATCACCACGCCCTCGGGCGGCCAGTTGCTGCTCGACAAGGGCTTCTACAACATCTCCGGCATGGCATGGTCGGGACGGGGCAAGATCAGCCGCGTCGACGTCTCCACCGACGGCGGTATCAACTGGCGCCAGGCACGGCTCGAGACGCCGGTGCTGTCGAAGGCGGTCACCCGTTTCAACATCGACTGGGTGTGGGACGGCAAGCCGGCCATCCTGCAGTCGCGCGCGACGGACGAGACCGGGCACGTGCAGCCGAGCTACGGCCGGCTGCGCCAGGTGCGCGGCACGAAATCCATCTATCACAACAACGCGATCCAGTCATGGAAGGTGGTCGAGTCGGGGGAGGTGAGCAATGTCCAGGTTCTCTGATGTGCTGATCGCCCTGGCGCTTGCCGGCGCCGCGGCCGCGGTCGCGATGCCGGCCGCAGCCTTCGACCGCTACCCAGGCATCGGCCGTGCAGCCACCGAGGCCGAAGTGAAGGCCTGGGACATCGACGTGCGCCCGGACTTCGCAGGCCTTCCCAAGGGCTCGGGCACGGTCGACCGCGGTATCGAATTGTGGGAGGCGCAGTGCGCGTCCTGTCACGGCGTGTTCGGCGAGTCGAACGAGGTGTTCACGCCGCTGGCCGGTGGCACTTCTCGCGACGACATCAAGACCGGTACGGTGCGATCGCTCGTCAGCGGCTCATCGCCGCAGCGCACGACGCTGATGAAGGCGGCGACGGTGTCGACGCTGTTTGACTACATCCAGCGTGCGATGCCATGGACCGCGCCGAAGTCGCTCAGCCCCGACGACGTATACGCCGTGCTCGCCTACCTGCTGAACCTCGGCGATATCGTGCCGGCCGATTTCGAGTTGAACGACCGCAACATCCGCGAGGTCCAGGAACGCATGCCCAATCGCAACGGCATGACCACCGATCACGGCATGTGGCCGGGTGCACCGGCGGCAAAGGGCGGGATCGGCAACGGCGGCAAGCCCGATGTAAGCAACGTGGCGTGCATGAAGGACTGCAAGAAGGAAGTCCAGATCGTCTCGGCGCTGCCCGATTACGCGCAGGACGCCCACGGCAACCTCGCGGAGCAGAACCGCCCGGTGGGGCAGACGCGTGGCAAGCAAACCGGCCAGCCCAGCGCGCCGGCCGCGGAGGAGTCCTCCGGCGCCGCGGCCAGTCTCGCGCTGGCCAACTCGCGCGGCTGCATGGCCTGCCACGGGGCGGCGAACCGGATCGTCGGCCCCGGCTTCAATGAAATAGCGGCAAAATACCAAGCTCAGGCCGATGCGGAGAGCAAGTTGATCGCCAAGGTCAAGAGCGGCGGGCAGGGGGCCTGGGGGGCGGTGCCGATGCCGCCACAGGGCCACGTGACGGACGAGGAAATCGGACAGCTCGTCCGGTGGATTCTGGATGGCGCGAAAGCGCAGTAATGCCAATCAAGAGGAGAGACGGGATGAATCACCAACGCAGGGACACCCTGAAAGCGGGCGGCGGCCTGGGCGTGCTGGGACTGCTGGCCGCGGCTGGCATGCTCAAGCCGGAATTCGCGCAGGCCGCATGGAACAAGGAGGCGTTCGACGCCAAGACGATGGACGCCGCGTTTTCCGCCATGGGCGCGGACAAGCCGGGCGAGAGCGCAGACGTTCAGATCACTGCCCCGGACATCGCCGAGAACGGCGCCGTGGTGCCGGTCGGCGTGGTCAGCAACCTGCCCAAGACCGAGCAGATCGCGATCATGATCGAGAAGAACCCGAACATGCTCGCCGCAACCTTCACGCTGCCCGAGGGCACGGTGGCGGACGTGCAGACCCGGGTGAAGATGGGCCAGACCTCCGACATCTATGCGATCGTCAAGGCCGACGGCAAGTTCTACATGGCCAAGAAGGAAGTGAAGGTCACCCTCGGCGGTTGCGGCGGCTGAGCGCCGATTTCCGACCACCGAGCCCGGCTTAATTCGAAGGAGATATCGTTATGGCAAGTCCGATGCGTATTCGCGCTGCCGCCAAGGATGGCGTAACCGAAGTTCGCGTGTTGATGGCGCACGTCATGGAAACCGGCCAGCGCAAGGATTCGTCTGGTGCGCCGATTCCGGCCCATTTCATTACCGAGCTGAACGCCAAGCACAACGACAAGGTCGTGCTGAGCGCTCAGTTCGGCCCGTCCGTATCCACCAACCCATACCTCGCGTTCAAGTTCAATGGTGGTGCGAAGGGCGACACGGTTTCGGTGAGCTGGACAGACAACAAGGGCGACAGCCGCACCGACGAAGTGCAGGTCGCCTGAACCGGCTTTGCCCTTGGGCCGCATCGATCCGGTGCGCGCGGCCATGTCGCGGGAAGAGAAACAGGGCCGGGAGAGACGGCCTGCCCCGGCAATCACGAGGCAATCAGCATTCACCCTCGGAGGAGACGCAATGAAAAGAACCCTACTGGCCACCGCTGCAGGCGTTGCGATCGCGCTGGCGAGTCCAGCGGCGACGGCCGACGAAGAACTCAACTTCGACGCCTATCGGCAGATGCTCGCGGACGGCAACCCGGCCGAACTGTACGAGATGGAAGGCGAGGAGCTGTGGAAGACGGCGCGCGGACCCAAGAACGCCACGCTCGAGCAGTGCAACCTCGGTCTCGGGCCGGGTGTGGTCGATGGTGCGGCAGCGCAGATGCCGCGCTATTTCGAGGACACCGGCAAGGTGCAGGACCTGGAGTCGCGGCTGCTGACATGCATGGAGACCTTGCAGGGGATAGACCCGAAGCTGGTCATCGACGGCAAGTTCGGCCGTGGCGAAGTCAAGGTCATGGAGGCCCTGGTCGCCTACGTGGTGACGCATTCGAAAGGCAAGCCCATCGCGGTGGACATGTCGCACCCGAAGATGAAGGACATGTACGAACTCGGCGAAAAGGTCTTCTTCTACCGCACCGGGGTGATGGACTTCTCGTGCGCGACTTGTCATAACGACGACGGCAAGCGCATCCGTGCGACCGAGCTGCCCAACATCACCAAGCCGGCGGGAGCGGCAGCGGGGTGGGGGTCGTGGCCAGCCTACCGCCTGTCCAACTCGCAGTTCTGGACGATGCAGCACCGCCTGTGGGACTGCTTCCGTCAGCAGCGCACGGCCGAGCCGATCTACGCATCGGATGTGACCATCGCCCTGTCCGTGTTCATGGCGGGCAAGGGCAACGGGGCCAAGGCAGTGTGGCCGGGCGTGAAGCGATAAGGAGCGGATGATCATGAAGAAGCTGTTCATTGCGCCGCTGGCGCTTTGTGCCTCGGTTGCCGTCGCGGCCGACCTCGAGTCCCGGGTAGAGGAGTTGATGCTGAAGTCCTTCAAGGAAAGCGGCATCGCCAAGCTCGACCGTCAGGTGCGGGACGACGTGCAGAAGGCCTGTTCCAGTCCGACGCAGCCCGACGCCGAGACGATGAAGCGGCTCGAGGCCGCGGAAATGGCGAAGATCCAGTGGCCGGCCGACGGCAACTACACCGGCGGAGACTGGAAGGAAGGCGCCAAGATCGCGATCAGCGGCCGCGGCCTGACCTGGCGAGACGACCTCGCGAGCGCCAACGGCGGCGGCTGCTACAACTGCCACGCCATGGATCCGAAGGAGGTCTCGGCCGGCACCATCGGCCCGAGCCTGGTCGGCTACGCCAAGGTGCGCGGCAACTCCGACGAAGTCGTGAAGTACACATGGGGCAAGCTGTGGAACGCGAAGGCCTACAACGCGTGCAGCAACATGCCGCGCAACGGCTACGGCGGCATTCTCACCGAGACCCAGATTCGTCACGTGATGGCCTACCTGTTCGATCCGGAATCGCCGGTCAACAAGTAGTCCGAATCCTGCCACGGCTCGAGACAGGGCCCGCGGCCTCGGCCCCGGGCCCTCCTTTTTTCCAGCGTGCGCGACGGAGGCGTTCCTGCGTCCGTACCCCAGTCCATACAAGGGTTTTCCATGTCGATGAATCGTCGTGAGTTCTTGCAGGTGCTTGCCGTCGCTGCCGCGGGCGGCATGACGCTGTCGAGCGATTTCGCGCGTGCCGAGGCCGCCGCCGCGA
>JBFGUQ010000085.1:0-8315 GCA_041565515.1 Rhodocyclaceae bacterium
AGGTAGTGTCGCCGCTGGATGGAGTCCTCGGGGATTGGACCGAGGCCGACGGCGGCCGCCCCTTGTTCGAAGTGACGACGCTGGATCGAATCGGTCGGCAGGGTATGCGTGCTCATGACGTCTCCTCCCCCTCAATGGACGCCCATTCCAAGCAATAAGTCTGCCAGAAAGTGAGAGACCGGCGCGCCGGCGGGTCGTCGAATCGATCGTCCGTTTGCCGAATGCTGCTTCGCAGCAGGCGCGCGGAAGGGAGCCGAGCATTTGCTTCAGTGCGGTGCAGGTGCTACTTTTTGACACATAACTAGAGAAGAAACCAGAGAAGACCATCGACGATGTTCGCATCGTGGGCGTGGCGAGGAGGAAGACATGACGCAGTTACCCCAGGTGAGGGAAGCGCGGGAGCAACGCCTGTCGGTTGCCCGCGAGCGATTCTTTACGCAGGGCGTGCTGCCGCAAGACGATCTCTCGCCGATCATCCTGCGCTCATGGGAGCGTTGTCGCTGTACCGGTCTCGATCACACATCGGGCCGGGGGCTCGACCCCGTCGGGCGTGCCCGGCTGGCCGAATCGCGCGAGCGCAGTGGGCGATTGCTCGAGCAGGCCAGTGGGGTGATGGAGCACGTCTTCGAGCAGATCCGCGCCTCGGGCAGCATGATGCTGCTCGCCGACACCGAGGGAACGATCATCCACAGCCTCGGTGACCCCGGCTTCGTCGATCGCGCCGAGCGCGTCTCCCTGCAGCCGGGTGCGTGCTGGAGCGAGCAGCTGCGCGGCACCAACGGCATCGGGACCGCAATCCTGGAGCGCGCGCCGATCGAGGTGCTCGGAGGCGAGCACTACCTGGACCGGAACGGTTTTCTTGCCTGCAGCGGTTCGCCCATCTTCGACGCCCATGGCGCACTCGCGGGTGTGTTCGACATCTCCGGCGATTGCCGCACCCCGCAACGGCACACGCTCGGGCTGGTGAGACTTTCGGTACAGCTGCTGGAGAAGCGTCTGTTCGAAACCGAGTTCGCTCGTGAGGTCGTGGTCGCCTTCCATGCCCGGCCCGAGTACATCGGCAGCCTGCAGGAAGGGCTGATCGCGGTGAATGCGGAAGGACACATCCTCGGCGCCAATCCGGCGGCGCGCGACTGGCTCGCAGGCCACGGTGACAAGGCGGACTTCGGCGAGTTGTTCAAGTTGAGTCTGGGGGCCATTCTGGATCGAAGCAGGGCCGCACCGAGTTCCCTGCTCAAGCTCGATCTGCGCACGGGCGGCATGCTCTACGCGCAGGTGCGCAGCGTACGCCCGCTGGTAATCGCAAGCGTAGCTGCGGAGGAGAAGCCGGATGAAAGGGCCAAGCCGAGCGAGGCACCCGCGCGCATGCCGGCGACCGAGCCCATCGAGAGGCGCCTGACGCTGGATTCGCTCGCCACCGGCGACGAGCGCCAGCAGCGCGCCGTCGCTCGTGCCAAGCGCATCGGCGGCAAGGATATCCCGCTGCTGATCCAGGGCGAATCCGGCGTGGGCAAGGAGTTGTTCGCGCGCGCTTTCCATAACAGTAGCGCACGTGCCGCTGGACCGTTCGTCGCCCTCAACTGCGCCGCGATTCCGGAGAACCTGATCGAATCCGAGCTGTTCGGCTATGCCGGTGGGGCCTTCACCGGTGCGCGCCGCGAGGGGGCGGTCGGCAAGGTGCAGCAGGCCGACGGCGGCACGCTGTTCCTCGACGAAATCGGCGACATGCCCCTCGCCATGCAGACCCGCCTGCTGCGCGTGCTGCAGGAGCGCAGCGTGACGCCGGTGGGCTCGATGAAGCTGATTCCGGTGGACATCTCGCTCGTCTGCGCCACCCATCGGGTGCTGCGCGAAGCGGTGGCGAGCGGCGAGTTTCGCGAGGATCTGTACTACCGGGTCAACGGGCTGACGATAACCTTGCCGCCGCTGCGCGAGCGAAGCGACATCGACCATATCGCGATGCGGATTCTCGAAGTGGAGGCCGCGGAACTGCAGGGTGGCGAGATCACCATCAGCAGCGAGGTCATGCGCTTCTTCGAGCAATATTCGTGGCCGGGCAACATCCGGCAGTTGCAGAGCGTCATCCGCGTCGGCGTGGCGCTGCTCGAAGAGGGCGAGACCGAAATCCTGGCGGCCCACCTTCCGGAGGAGATCTTCGGCACCGAGCCGTTCGAAGTGCGTCGGGGACGTCGCCGCACCGACGCGATGCAGACGCCGGCGAAGGCGGCCGAGGCAACTGCGCCAGCCGAGCCGCGCAGCCTGGACGAAATCGAGCTCGAGGCAATCTCGAACATGATGCGCGAGGTCGGCGGCAATGTCTCGGCCGCCGCGCGCCGGCTGGGCGTCAGCCGCAACACGCTCTATCGCAAGCTCGGGCGCATGCACTGAGCCTCATCGCCGACGAGT
Organism: Rhodocyclaceae bacterium; assembly: GCA_041565515.1. GTDB lineage: Bacteria > Pseudomonadota > Gammaproteobacteria > Burkholderiales > Rhodocyclaceae > Thauera. The sequence continues at coordinate 2,407 of JBFGUQ010000085.1, forward strand.
CGCGTCGAACGGATCTGCCTGCGCACGAGTGCGCGCGGGTCGTGGGCATCGCCCATCCCTGCAGGCGACAGCCGGGGACAGGCGCGGCTCAGCCTTCCTTGAACGCGCGGCTCATGCTGTCGAGGATCGGGTCGAAGAGGTAGCGCATTGCGCTGCGCTTGCCGGCGGCGATCTCGACCTGGGCGAGCATGCCGGGGATCAGCAGTCCGCGCTCGATCTTGTCGAGTTCGGTCGCGCCGATTTCGATGCGGGCCTTGTAGTAGGGGCGGCCCTCGGTTGCATCGTCACGGAAGGTGCTGCCGGACACCTGGACGACCTGGCCCACCAGGGTGATGTGCGAGCGTGCCTTGTAGGCGGTGAGCCGCACCCGTGCTTCCCGCCCGGCCCAGACCACGTCGATGTCGTCGGGCAGCACGCGCGCCTCCACCACCAGGGCCTCGTTCACCGGAACCACGTCGGCGACGGCTCCGCCCGGTGGCACGACCCCGCCAACGGTCGCGTACTTGAGCCCGTTGACGGTGCCGTCCTGCGGCGCGAGCAGGCGGGTGCGTGCCAGCCGGTCACGCGCCACCGCCACCCGCTCTCGGGCGGCGGCGGCGGCTTCCTGGGCCCGGCGCAGTTCCTCGAGCAGGCTGCTCATCCAGTCGTTCTTGAGCTTGGCGATGGCGACCTCGGTATCGGCCAGGCGCTGCCTCGCCCTTGCCACCTCGGCGGCGTTCTCGGACAAGCGGGCGGCGCTGTCGGCGCGCTGGCTCTGCAGTTGCAGCAGGCGGGGGCGCGAGATGAAGTTCTTCTCGAACAGGCGCTCGTTCAGGCGGCTCTCTTCCTCGGCGTGGGCGCGCAACTCGACCAGTGCGGCCTCCTTGTCTTCCCAGCTCCCGAGCTCGCGGCGGATCCCGGTGAGGCGAACGTTGAGACCTGCCAGCTCCTTGCTCAAGGCCTCCTTGCGCGACTCGTAGAGCCGCAGCTGGGCCATGACGCTGGGAGTGGCGGCAAGCTCCGCGGACGGCTCGTAGGAGCGGCCGTCGCGCTCCGCTTCGAGGCGCTCGACCAGGGCCTCCTGTGCCGCCCGCTCGGTCTCGGCGATGCCGAGCTGGGCGCGCGCCTCGGTGTCCTCCAGGCGCATGAGTTCGGTGCCCGCGGTGACGGTCTCGCCTTCGCGCACGCTGATGGCCTCGATGATGCCGCCTTCCAGGTGCTGTACGGTCTTGACCCGCCCTGCCGGAATGACCTCGCCGTCGGCGATCGCGCCCGCATCGAGTTCGGCGACGAAGCCCCACAGCAGGAAGAGGCCGAAAAAGAGGGTGGCGATCCCGTAGAAGACCCGCGTATCGAAGCGGGTGTCGGTCGGGACGGCGCGATTCGTCCCGCGCAGCGTTTCAGACCCCGACACGTCGCACCCCCGCGAGCGGCCTTGGCATGGCCTGTGGTTGCAGCTTGGCGAGCACCTCGTCGCGCGGGCCGAACTGCTGCAGCTGGCCATCCACGAGCACCGCAAGCTTGTCTGCACCGGCCAGCGCAGTCGGGCGGTGGCTGATCATGACGATGGTCGAGCCTGCTTCGCGGGCGCGCCCGATTGCCTGCAGCAAGGCGGTTTCGCCCTCGTTGTCGAGGCTGGCGTTGGGTTCGTCGAGCACGATGAGGCGGGGCTGGCGGAACAGGGCGCGGGCGAGGCCGATGCGCTGGCGCTGGCCGCCCGACAGGGTCGCCCCACCGCTGCCGATCAGGGTGTCGTAGCCCTCGGGCAGGCGCAGAATCATCTGGTGGCAGCCGGCCATCTGCGCCGCCGCGACCACTTCGGCATCGTCGGCCGGGCCGAAGCGCGCGATGTTGTCGCGGATCGAGCCGGCGAAGAGCTCCACGTCCTGCGGCAGGTAGCCGCAGTGGCGGCCGAATTCGGCCCGATTCGAGGTGAATACGTCGGCGCCATCGAGGCGGACTGCGCCCGAGCGTGGCTGCCAGACGCCGCAGATCAGCTTCGCCAGGCTCGACTTGCCGGCGGCGGACGGGCCGATGAGGCCGAGCCAGCAACCCGGCTCGATGCTGAAGCTCACGCCCTTGATGGTCGGCTGTTCGGCGCCGGGCGGCGCATAGACCAGGCGCTCGACGTCGAGCCGGCCGCTCGGTGCAGGCAGGGACATGCCCGATTCCGTGCGCGGATAGCGCTCGAGCGCGGTGTTGATGCGATCGATGGCCGAGCGCGTCGACACCATTCCCTTCCAGGCACCGATCATCGCCTCGAGCGGTGCCAGCCCGCGCGCGGCGAGAATGCCGGCGGCGACCATCACGCCGATGGTGATCTCGTCATGGATCACGAACCAGGCGCCGGCCGCGGCCAGCAGCAGGTTGAGCAACAGGCGGACGGCCTTGGCCAGGCCGGCGAGATGGGCCGCGCGATCGGCGGCCGCGCTCGCCAGCCCCATCGATTCGGCTTGCGTCACCTGCCATGCGGTCCGCATCGCCTTGCGCATCCCCATGGCCTCGACCGCCTCGGCGTTCTGCATCACGCCGTCGATGCGGCGCTGCGCATGCATCCCGGCCTCGCCGGCGGCGCGCAGCAGCTTTGCAGTCAGCCCGTCGGTCACCAGGGCCAGGGCCAACAGGCAGACCATGCCCAGCAGCATGGCGTGGCCCAGCCCCGGGTGCATGGCATACACGCCGAGCAGGAACAGCGGCACGAGGGGCGCGTCGATGAGGGTCACGAGTCCCTGCTGGCCGGTCACGAACGAGCGCACGGTGTGCAGATCGCGCAGGGGCTGCCCGTTGGGCTCGGCGGCTCGGGCCGAATAGGCGATGGCGGCATCCATCAGACGCGGCCCGAGGGCAAGCGCATAGGCATTCCCGACCCGCAACAGCAGGCGCGAGCGCAGGGCGTCGATGAGGGCCGACAGCGACAACGCCAGGGCAACGATCAGGGTAAGCAGCCACAGGGTATCGACGCTGCGCGAGGTCAGCACGCGGTCGTACACCTGCAGGGAATACAGGGGCAGGGCGAAGATCAGCAGGCTGATCGCCGTGCTCGCGACCGCCACCGTCGTCATCGCCCGACGGTCGAGGTCCGCGAGTGCGGGAGAGCGCAGCAGGGCTGCAACGGCTTTAAACATCAGGAGACAGTTCCACGCAGGCGCGAGCGGATGGAGGCCGACACTTCGTTCGGGCTGCGCACCAGGGGGTTCGGCATGATCGGCCCTGCCGGTGGTGCGCTACCGGCAGGGCGCAGGGCGAAGGGGCGGAACACTGCCCGTTCGCCCCGGGTGGTCAGATCACGTAGAAGTCGCTGTTGGTCAACGCGAGTCCCGGCGTCAGTTGGGCGAATTGCTGGGCCGCGGCGCCACCGATGCCGTCGACGTCGAAATACAGGGCGCCGGTCGCAGCGTCGTAGATGATCCGGTCGGTCGCATCGTGTGCCGCGGTGCCGATGTGGAAGGCCGAACTGTTGAGGCGGCCGGTGCTCAGCCCGGTGAAGATGTCGTTCTCGAGGCGGATGGTGTCGTCCACCGGGGAAAAGTCGGTGATGCGGTCGATCGCACCCACGAAGGCAGCGTCGAAGACGAAGTTGTCCGCGCCCGAACCGCCGGTGAGCACATCGGCGCCAGCGCCACCGTAGAGCCAGTCGTTGCCGCTGCCGCCGTCGAGCTGGTCGGCGCCGGCACCGCCGTAGAGCTTGTCGCGCCCGGCGAGGCCGAGAATGATGTCGTCGCCGGCCGTGCCGGTGAGGGTGTCGGATCGCGAGGTGCCGGTGATGGTTTCGGGCTGCGGTACCGGCGTGGGCGTCGGCGTCGGCTGCGGGGCGGGCGTCGGCGTGGGGGTCGGGGTCGGCGTGCCGCTGGTGGCGGGATCGACGAGGTCGAGCTTGACGTTGCGCGTAGCGATCGTGGCCTGTTGCGTCGTCGTGGCGAAGCCGGCACCGGAGAAGGTCACCGTGTATGTGCCTGCTGCAAGCTCGAGATCATAGCCGCCTGCCAGGCCGGTGGTCGTGGTCGTGACCGCGCCGGTGGCGTTGTTGCGCGCGCTGATGGTCATGCTGGCGAGCCCTTCACCGATGTCGTAGCTGCGGTCGCCATCGAGGTCGTCGAAGGCGACGCCTGTCAGGAACGGGGCGGTGCCGGTGCGGGCGAAGTTCTGGGTCACGAACGCGCCCTCCCAGCTACCGTACTGGCCGACCTCGAAACCGATGCCGATCTCGCGGTAGCCGTCGTTCAACAGGTTGCTGCGGTGGCCGGAAGAGTTCATCAGGTTGGTGTGCAGCTGCAGCACCTCGTCCTGGAATCCGCTCGGCGCGCGGGTGCTCATCCAGGCGATGTTCTCCGCCCACGCCCAGGAGCCGGTGAACGAGTAGCCGGCGGCCTTCATGCGGTCGCCGGCGCTGGAGCCATTGGCGCCGGTGTGCGAGAAGGTGTCGGTGGCGATCATCCAGGCACTGTGACCTTCGGCCGCCTCGTTGAGGTCGCCGTCGAAGGCGAGCGGCTGCGCGCCCACCCTGGCGCGCTCCGCATTGATGAGTTCGAGCATGTACTGCTCGTAGGCATTGGCTTGAGACATGAGCGTTGTTCCAGTCTTGTTGATGCGGAAATTGGAAGGAGCCGAAGCCCTCGGCGGGGGATCGGAGAGCCGATCCCGTGCCGCGCTCAAGCCTTCTTCAACGCTATTGTCCCCGAGCCGGCGGGCGCATTAGACACCACCGATCGGGTGCTGCAAACCGTTGATCAGCCGTGCAAATGTAAGAAAACTCGGGCGCCGGCCGATGCCATTCCCTTGTCATTCGAGGTGCGGCAGCCGGGAAGTCGCGCCGCAGCTTGATCTGCGTGAAAGATCCGGACTCAGAACATGCCCATTTCGAGGCGTGCTGCCTCGCTCATCATTTCGCGGCTCCACGGCGGGTCCCACACCAGGTCGACTTCTGCATCCTCCACGCCCGGGATCGCCAGCAGTTTCTCCCTGGCTTCATCGGCGATCAGGGTGCCCATGCCGCAGCCCGGGGCCGTCAGCGTCATGCTGACCGCCAGGCGAAAGCTGCCCCCGCCCAGGGGTTCGGCCGTGCACGCATAGACGAGGCCGAGGTTGACGATGTCTATCGGGATCTCAGGGTCGAAACAGGTGGCCAGCTGGGCCCAGGCCGCCGATTCGATCGACTCCGCGCTGCGCTCGCCGCCGTCGTCGGGCACCGGCGACTCCACCAGTCGCGGCTCGAGGCCGAGCGCGTCGGCATTGCGCTCGTCGATGCGGTAGAGGTTGCCGCCGCTCATCACCGTGATCGAACCGCCCAGGCGCTGGGTGATCAGCGCATAGCTGCCTTCCTCCAGGGTTTCCGGCTTGCCCCAGGGAACGCTCACCGCAGCGCAGTCGCGCAGCAGCGTGCGGGAATCGGTTTCGCCGAATGCGTCGCCCATGACTGGCTCCTTATTCCGTGCGCGCGGGCTTGTGTTCCCCGACCAGCGCGTTGTGCAACGTATGCCATGCGAGCGTGGCGCACTTCACCCGCGCGGGAAACTCGCGCACGCCGGTCAGGACCTCGAGCTTGCCGAAGTCCCTGTCTGGCGGGGTGTCGGTGAGCAGGGCATGGAAGTCCCGGAACAGGGCTTCGACCTCCTCGACGGGCTTGCCCTTGACCGCTTCGGTCATCAGCGAGGCGGACGCCGTCGAGATCGCGCAGCCGTGGCCGACGAAGCTCGCGTCGGCCACCACGCCGTCGGCGATCCGCAGGTACACGGTGAGCTCGTCGCCACAAAGCGGGTTGTTGCCGTCGGCGACGCGATCGGCGTCGTCCATGGCGTGGAAGTTACGCGGCTGCCGGTTGTGGTCGAAGATCACTTCCTGGTAGAGCTCGCGCAGGTTGCCGTCCATGTCGCTCATCGCGGTCGCCTCGTGCCGAACATGTCCTGCGCCTTGTGAATGGCCGCCACGAGCGC
>JBFGUQ010000086.1:0-8233 GCA_041565515.1 Rhodocyclaceae bacterium
CAGGCGGCATCGGCCACCTCGCGCAGGTTGTGCGGCGGGATCTCGGTGGCCATGCCGACCGCGATGCCCGAGGCGCCGTTCATCAGCACGAAGGGCAGGCGCGCGGGCATCAGCTGCGGCTCTTCGAAGGCGCCGTCGTAGTTGGGGATGAAGTCCACCGTGCCGCGGTCGATCTCGGACAGCAGCAGCTCGGCGATCGGGGTCAGGCGACATTCGGTGTAGCGCATCGCCGCGGCGGAGTCGCCGTCGCGCGAGCCGAAGTTGCCCTGGCCGTCGACCAGGGGATAGCGCAGCGAGAAGTCCTGCGCCACCCGCACCATGGCGTCGTACACCGAGGTGTCGCCGTGCGGGTGGTACTTGCCGATCACGTCGCCGACCACGCGGGCCGACTTCACATGCTTGGACGTCGATGACAAGCGCATCTCGCTCATCGCGTACAGGATGCGGCGCTGCACCGGCTTGAGGCCGTCTTCCACCTGCGGCAGCGCGCGCGACTTGACCACGCTCATGGCGTAGGCGAGATAGGCGCGTTCGGCGTAGCGGTCGAGCGCGAGGCTGCCGTCGTCGGGCGGGTTGGCGCCGGGGGCGTCGTCGGCCGGCGGTGCCGGCGGGGCGGGCGGGGCGGAGAAGAGATCGAGGGTGTCGTTCATCGGCAGTACGGGTGTCCGGTTCGGTTCAGCGGGGCGCTCAGATGTCGGCTTCGACCGAGTCGCCCTTGTCTTCCATCCATGCGCGGCGGCCGGAGGCCTCGCCCTTGCCCATCAGCAGGTTGAACATCTTCAGCGTGTCTTCCAGCGCGCCGGGGCGGACCTGCACCGGCAGCACGCGGCGGGTGGCCGGGTCCATGGTGGTCTCGCGCAACTGGTCGGGGTTCATCTCGCCCAGGCCCTTGAAGCGGCCGATCTCGATCGCTTCGGCCTTGAAACCCTCCTTTTCGAGGCGGTCCCGGATGGCGACGAGTTCGCCCTCGTCGAGCGCGTAGAGGCGGCGCGGCGGGCGCTTCTTGCCCTGGGCGGGGACGTCGACGCGGTACAGCGGCGGCTGCGCCACATAGACGTGGCCGCGTTCGATCAGCTTCGGGAAGTGGCGGAAGAACAGGGTCAGCAGCAGGGTCTGGATGTGGGCGCCATCGACGTCGGCGTCCGACATGATGACGACCTTGCCGTAGCGCAGGCCGGACAGGTCGGGCTCGGCGTCGGCGCGGTGGGCGTCCACGCCGAGCGCGACGGCGATGTCGTGGATCTCGGCGTTCGCCAGCAGGCGGTCGGGATCGATCTCCCAGGCGTTCTGGACCTTGCCGCGCAGCGGCAGGATGGCCTGGGTTTCCTTGTTGCGCGCCATCTTCGCCGAGCCGCCGGCCGAGTCGCCCTCGACGAGGAAGAGCTCGTTGTCGGCGATGTCTTCCGATTCGCAGTCCGACAGCTTGCCCGGCAGCACCGCCACCCCGGAGGTCTTCTTCTTCTCGACCTTCTGCGCGCTTTTCTGCCGCGCCAGCGCCTGCCTGATCGACAGTTCGGCAATGGCGCGGCCGGCTTCGACGTGGTTGTTGAGCCAGATCTCGAACGGGTCGCGCACCTGGCTCGACACCAGCTTCACCGCCTCGCGCGAGTTCAGCTTCTCCTTCACCTGGCCCTGGAACTGCGGATCGAGCAGGCGGGCCGAAAGCACGAAGCTCATCCTGCCACACACGTCCTCCTGCTGCAGCTTCACGCCGCGCGGCAGCAGGGTATGGTGGTCGATGAAGGATTTCATCGCTTCGAACACGCCCGCGCGCAGGCCGGATTCGTGCGTGCCGCCATTGACCGTCGGGATCAGGTTCACATACGACTCGCTCGGCAGGGCGGTATCGAACCAGGCCAGCGCCCAGCTCGCGCCCTCGCCGGGCGCGAAGCTGGGATCGTCGTGGTCGGCGTACTTCTCCGCGGTGAAGATCGGCGCCACCGCCTCGGTGTCGCCCGCCAGCTCCTTCAGGTAGCCTGCCAGGCCCTCGGGGTAGGTCCAGGTCTTGCTCAGCGCCGGGCCGCTGGCCTGCTCGATGTCGAGGCGCACGGCCACGCCCGAGAGCAGCACCGCCTTCGAGCGCAGCAGCCGTTCGAGCTCGCTCATCTGCACGCGCGGCGACTCGAAGTACTTGGGGTCGGGCCAGACGCGAACGCGGGTGCCGCTCTGGCGGCCGCATTCGCCCTCGATACGCAGCGCGCCGATCGTTTCGCCGCCGTCGGCGAAGTCGATGCGGTGGATCTTGCCCTCGCGCTTGACCTCGACCTCGATGCGGGTCGACAGCGCGTTCGTCACCGACACGCCGACGCCATGCAGGCCGCCCGAGAACGCGTAGGCGGAGTTGCCGTCACGCTTGTCGAACTTGCCGCCGGCGTGCAGCCGGGTGTAGGCGAGGACCACGACCGGCACGCCTTCCTCGGGGTGCATGCCGACCGGGATGCCGCGGCCATCGTCGGCGACGCTGATCGAGCCGTCGACATGGAGCGTGACCTGGATCTTCTTCGCAAAGCCGGCAAGGGCCTCGTCGGCGGCGTTGTCGATCACTTCCTGGATGATGTGCGCCGGGCTGTCGGTGCGGGTGTACATGCCGGGGCGCTCGCGCACCGGCTCGAGCCCCTTGAGGACGCGAAAGGACGTTTCGTCGTATTGCTTGCCGCTCATGCCAGGTCCGTTCGATTTCCGGAAGGGCGCAAGGATAGCAGAGCGGGCCGGCGGCGGTCCCGCCGCATCGGGCGGCCGCGTGGGAGTTGCTTCAGGGGGCGGGCTGTCAGGCGCTGCCGAGCATGCGACCGCCACCGGTGGGGCGGGCCTGGCCGTCGGCATCGTACAACTGCGGGTGGTCGGCGGCGGCGAGCAGCACCGACAGGGCGGCCTGGTTGTGCTGCATGCGCTCGATCAGCAGGTTGCCGTTGAGGGCGTTGCGGTCGCGTGCCTGGCGCGCCAGGTCCAGGACCTCGTCCCAGCGCGACAGCACCCGCGGCAGGCTGGCACACAGTTCGCGCAAGGTCGCGTCGGACGCCGTCCTGCCCAGCCGCCCGAGTAGCAGCGCACGATCGTCGTGCAGGCGCTGGAGCTGGCGGTAGCGGTCGTTCTTGTCCTTGGTGAGGCCGAGCAGGGCGTCGCTGTCGCCGGTGATCAGCAAAGCCTCCTCGCGCTCGAGCAGCGCGATGAACTCGCGCAACTGGATCGCCTCCGCCTCGATCAGCAGCGCCAGGCGCTGCAGGTCGGCAGGAGTGGGGGCTTGAGGCGCGCGCGACATCGGCCGGAGGGCTGTCCGGCCGCTCAGCGCGCGTCGAGCATTTCGCGCACGCTGGCGATCAGGCCGTCGGCGATGCGGTCGGCGTCGACCTTGAAGCGGCCGTCGGCGATCGCCTGGCTGATTTCCTGAACCCGCTGCTTGTCGACGACCGGGGTCTCGGCAAGCGCGGTTTCGGCCTTCTGCAGGCTCGACGACAGCGAGGACAGCTCGACCTTGTCGGTGTTGCTCGCCACCTGCGTGGCGGTATTGGCCGGTGCGCGGCTGCGGATGTCGCTCGGCGGCGTGGCGGCGACCTTGCCGGTGTTTTCGATTTTCATGGCGCGATTCCCAAACTCATTGACTCTGACGGGACTTTCGGCAGTGTAGGGCGAAACTTTAGAAATTAATTCATGAAATTGTTCACGGAAGCGCTCGTAGGACCGCCGCCAGCGGGGGCGGTTCAGAACGGCACTTCGACCGTCCCGCCGGCCTGCGCGGTGCCGGTCACGACCTGGCCGTTGGGCATGCGCACCCGCACGCTGTCGCCGGGCGCGGCGCTGTTCAGGGCGCGGCCTTCGCTCGATACGCGGAAGCCCGGCCCGACGCTGACCACCGGCACGTCCTGGCCCTGGCGCACCGCATTCGGCACCCGCAGCATGTCGCCGCGCAGCGGATTGCCGGCGGCGATCGCGTAACGGGTGCGGTGGCCGTGCGCCTGGGTGGCGTCGGTGAGGGTATTGTCGGGCAGCGCGGCGAGGTCACCACGCCGGCGTGCGAGGTCTGCCGGTCCGACGATCTGGCCGGCGCGCAGCGGACGCGCGGTCACCAGGTAGTCGCCGACCACCGCCACCTGGGCCTGCAGGTAGGCCGTCCACGTCACCGGCGAGTCGCAGCGCACGCCCACGCTGAGCTGGCCCCAGGCACGCACCCCCCCGGGCAGGAAGGCCTGCAGCGCGGCACAGGCGGGCAGCCGGTTGCGCGCGTCGAAGGGACTGAGCGTGATCGTCACCTCGCCGGGCAGGCCGGCGGTCTGCTGCTCGAGGAAGCCTCGTACCGTGGCCTCGACTGCGTCGGGCGCCTGCTGGCCATGCGCGGGCAGGGCGACGAGTGCGAGCGCGGCAACTGCGGTCGAGGCACGCCGGGCTGCAGTATGGGAAAAGCGGGGAGCGGAACGTTCCATCTCGGGATTGCACCATGCCCGGGGCGGCCAGGGCAACCGGCGCAGCGGCGTCGACGCTGCGCCGGGGGTGGCGTTGCCGCCGTCGGGGCCGGCAAAGCTTGCCGTGCCCCGGCAATTTCCACGTCGCCTCCCCCTTGCCCGGCGGCGAAATTGGCCGGTGTTTCCCCGCCTAATCCGGCCAAGGCGCTCGCCCTACCGGCCTTACGATGGCTGGCATGGATGGTGCAACCCTTCCGCCATGTGCCGCCGCGGCCCCGACTGGACCGCCCGGCAAAGAATACGAGGTAAGGCCATGAAGACCCGGTTCGACGACGCACTGCAGTTCCACCAGACCGCACTCAATGTGCAGGCCCAGCGCCAGCAGCTGCTGGCCTCGAACATTGCCAACGCCGATACCCCCAATTACAAGGCGCGCGACGTCGATTTCCGTGCCGCGCTGCAGGGCGCGCTGGCGCGTTCCACGGCGCCGGTGGCGCTGGCGACGACGCAGCCCGGCCACCTCGCCAGCGGCGCCGGAGCGGCGCTGCAAGCCTTCACCGGCTATCGCACCGAACTGCAGTCGGCGGTCGACGGCAACACCGTGAACATGGACGTCGAGCGCGCCGCCTTCGCCGAGAACGCGCTGCACTACGAGGCCAGCATCACCTTCATCAACGGCATGTTGCGCTCGATGCAGACCGCCATCACCGGCCAGTAAGGAGAATCCAGATGAGCATGCTCAACGTCTTCCAGATCGCCGGCTCCGCCCTCAATGCGCAGTCGATGCGACTCAACACCACCGCGTCCAACCTCGCCAACGCCGACAGCGTGGTGGGCGAGGACGGCCAGCCCTACCGCGCCAAGCAGGTGATGTTCGCGGCACAGCCGGTGGCGGGGCCGGCTGCGGTCGGCGTGCAGGTCACCCAGGTCGTCGAGAGCGCCGCGCCGATGCGGCTTGTGTACGAGCCCAACAGCCCGGCGGCGAACGCGGAGGGCTATGTGGAGATGCCCAACGTCAATGTCGTCGAGGAGATGGTGAACATGATCTCGGCCTCGCGCGCCTACCAGAACAACGCCGAGGTGATGAACACGGCACGAACCTTGCTGCAGCGGACCTTGCAGATCGGCCAGTAAGCCGGGCCGGCAACGAACGCAGATAGCAGGAGAACTCGATGACCACCGTATCCCAGACGCAGGCGCAGACCCGGACCGCACAGGACGTGCTCGCCGGGTTGTCGCGCAGCGAGCCATTGAGCAGGCCGCAAGAGGACATGCAGTCCCGCTTCCTCACGCTGCTCACCACGCAGCTGAAGAACCAGGACCCGATGAATCCGATGGAGAACGCCGAGGTCACTTCGCAGCTCGCGCAGATGAGCACGGTCGACGGCATCGAGCGCCTGAACAGCATGTTCCAGGCCTTCATGGACACCCAGGAATCCAACGACAGCATGCAGGCGGCGGCCCTGGTCGGTCGCGGCGTGCTGGTCGAAGGGCGGCGCCTCGCGCTGACCGAGGCGGGGGCGGTCGGCGGTTTCGAGATCGACTCGCCGGCCGACAGGGTGCTGCTGTCGATCGTCGATGCCTCGGGCCTGGAGGTGAAGCAGATCGAGATGGCCGACGTCGCCGCCGGCAGCCACAACTTCGTCTGGGACGGCGCGGCCGCCGACGGCGCACGCGCGGCCGACGGCGTCTACACGATCTCGATGGCGGCGACGCTGCAGGGCGAGAAGGTCACCGGCCGCACGCTCGAGTTCGGCCCGGTCTCGAGCGTCATCAAGGGCCCGAGCGGCACCGACTTCCAGGTCGGTTCGCTCGGCGTGTTCAAGTTCGCCGACATCAAGCAGATTCTCTGATCCGGAGCCACGATCATGTCTTTCCAGCAAGGTTTGAGCGGTCTCAACTCCTCCGCCAAGGCGCTCGACGTCATCTCCAACAACGTCGCCAATACCAGCACGGTCGGCTTCAAGTCGGCGACCGCGCAGTTCGCCGACGTCTACGCGGCCTCGCTCACCGGCTCGGTGTCCCGGATCCAGATCGGCCTCGGCAGCACGGTGAATTCGGTGCGCCAGACCTTCTCCCAGGGCAACCTGAGCACGACCAACAATCCGCTCGACCTGGCCCTGAGCGGCAACGGCTTCTTCATCATCGAGCGCATCGACGGCACGACGGCCTACACCCGCAACGGCCAGTTCGACATCGACAAGGACGGCTTCATCGTCAACGCGCTGGGCGAGAAGGTGATGGGCAACCAGGCCACCGACGGCGCCGTACCGTCGTCGGGCGGCACCCCGGTACCGATCTCCATTCCGCCGGGCGGCATCAGCCCGCAGGCGACCGACACGGCGCGGGTGCAGGCGAACCTCGACTCGCGTGCGCTCAGCCCGGCGGAGCAGGTCCCGCCCATCCTCACCGGCTTCGACCAGAACAACCCCGATACCTTCAATTCGACCACCTCGCTGCAGGTCTTCGACAGCCAGGGTAACGACCATACGCTGACGCTCTACTTCGCCCGCGAACCGGCGGCCACCGCGCCCAACACGTGGCGCGTCTTCGCCAGCCTGGACGGGGCGACGGCGACCGAGCTGTCGGCCGGCGGCGGCGCACCGGCGCTCGCCTTCAACGCCAGCGGGGTCCTTCCCACCGCCTTGCCGGCATTCACCTTCTCGCCGACGCTCACCAACGGCGCGGTGTCGCCCTTCAACATCGGTATCAACCTCAACTCCTTCACCCAGTTCGGCTCGGCCTTCTCCGTGAGCGAACTGAACCAGAACGGCTTCGCGCCGGGCGAGGTGGCCGGCCTGTCGATCGGTCGCGACGGCCTGATCGAGGGGCGCTATACCAACGGCCAGAGCCAGGTGCTGGGCCAGCTCGTGCTGGCGACCTTCCGCAACCCGAACGGCCTGACCTCGCTCGGCGGCAACCTGTGGGCGGCAACGTCGGAATCCGGCCTGCCGATCCCGGGCAAGCCGGGCACCGGCCTGAACGGCCTGATCACCTCCGGTTCGGTCGAGGAGTCCAACGTGGAGCTGACGCAGGAACTGGTGCAACTGATCATTCAGCAGCGCAACTACCAGGCCAACGCGCAGTCGATCCAGGCCCAGGACCAGGTCCTGCAGACCCTGGTGAACCTGTAATCACTGATAGCGGGGAGTTCGACACATGGACCGCCTGATCTACACCGCGATGACCGGCGCCAAGGGCACGATGGAGCAGCAGGCCGCGGTGTCGCACAACATCGCCAACGCCACCTCCACCGGCTTCCGCGCCGAGTTGCACAAGCTGCGGGCGGTGGAGGTGCAGACCGAGGCGATGCACACCCGTGCCTTCGTGGTCGATGCCAGCGTCGCCACCGACTTCACGCCCGGTACCCTGCAGTACACCGGCAACCCCTACGACGTCGCGGTCGAGGGCAAGGGCTGGCTGACCGTGCAGATGCCGGACGGCACCGAGGCCTACACCCGCAACGGCAGCCTGGAGGTCAGTGCCAACGGCATCCTGCAGACGCGCGACGGCCGTCCGGTGGTCGGCGACGGCGGGCCGGTGTCGATCCCGCCCGACAACGAGATCGTGGTCGGCGCCGACGGCTCGATCTCCGCCCTGCAGCCCGGCCAGGGCGGCGTGGTGAACGTGGTCGGCCAGCTCAAGCTGGTCAATCCGCCGGAGGAAACCCTGGTGCGCGGCGAGGACGGCCTGTTCCGCCTGCCGCAGGGCGGTGCCGCGCCCGCCGATCCGAACGTGAAGGTCGCCGGCGGCTACGTCGAAGGCAGCAACGTCAACGTCGTCGACCAGATGGTGCAGATGATCTCGCTGTCGCGCCAGTTCGAGATGCAGACCCG
>JBFGUQ010000087.1:0-8229 GCA_041565515.1 Rhodocyclaceae bacterium
CATCTCGGAGGCTGCCGCGCCGCACGGCCTGTATTACGCGCCCGATCCCTCGTCGCAGATCGCCTGCACCATCGGCGGCAACGTCGCCGAGAACTCCGGCGGCGTGCACTGCTTGAAGTACGGACTCACCGTGCACAACCTGCTGCGGGTGCGTGGGGTCACGATCGAGGGCGAGATCGTCGAGATCGGCAGCCACGCGCTCGACGCGCCCGGCTACGACCTTCTCGCGCTCGTCACCGGCTCCGAGGGCATGCTGGCGGTGGTCACCGAAGTCACCGTCAAGCTCACGCCCAAGCCGCAGCTCGCGCAGTGCGTGCTGGCGGCCTTCGACGACGTGGTGCGCGCCGGCGATGCGGTGGCGAAGATCATCGCCGCCGGCATCATCCCTGCCGGGCTCGAGATGATGGACCAGCCCGCCACGGTCGCGGTGGAGGCCTTCGTCAAGGCGGGCTATCCGCTCGACGCCAAGGCGATCCTGCTGTGCGAGTCAGACGGCACGCCGGAGGAGGTGGCAGAGGAGATCGGCAGGATGCGCACCGTGCTGGAGGACAGCGGCGCCACCGAGGTCCGCGTGTCGCGCGACGAGGCCGAGCGGCTCAAGTTCTGGGCCGGGCGCAAGGCCGCCTTCCCCGCCGCCGGTCGCCTGTCGCCGGACTACTACTGCATGGACGGCACGATTCCGCGCAAGCGGCTGGGCGAGATGCTGACCGCCATCCAGGACATGGAGACGCGCCACGGCCTGCGCTGCATGAACGTCTTCCATGCCGGCGACGGCAACCTGCACCCGCTGATCCTGTTCGATGCCAACCAGGAGGGCGAGCTGCATCGGGCGGAGGAGTTCGGCGCCGAGATCCTCGAGCTGTCGGTCACGCTCGGCGGCACCATCACCGGTGAGCATGGCGTCGGCATCGAGAAGATCAACCAGATGTGCTCCCAGTTCAGCCAGGCCGAGCTGCAGCAGTTCTTCCGCGTCAAGGCGGCCTTCGACCCCCCGGGCCTGCTCAACCCGGGCAAGGCCATCCCCACGCTGAATCGCTGCGCCGAATACGGTGCCATGCACATCAAGCAGGGACAGATCCCCCATCCCGAGCTGCCGCGCTTCTGAGCCGGGCGGCATGACCGACAGGGCCTGGGCGCAGCTGCTGTTCGTGACCGCACCGGTGCTGGCCCTGGTCGGTTCATGGCTGGCGCTGCGCGCGGTCGGCGGCCGCGGTCGGCGTGGTGGCGACGGCGAACGGAATGGGACTGAACACGACAAGGCAAACAAGCAATGAACGATAACTCTTCAGCACACATCAAGGATTGGGTCGAGCGCGTGCGCGCGGCCGCGGCCGACGGCACGGCGCTGTGCCTGCGCGGGGGCGGCAGCAAGGATTTCTACGGCCGCACGCCGCAGGGCGAGCGCTTCGACATATCGGCCAACAGCGGCGTCGTCAGCTACGAGCCCACCGAGCTGGTGGTCACGGTGCGCGGCGGCACCCGGCTCGACGAGCTCGAGGCCCAGCTGGCCGCGAAGAACCAGTTTCTTCCCTTCGAGGCGCCGCATTTCGGTGACGGCGCGACCGTCGGGGGCGCGATCGCGGCCGGCCTGTCCGGGCCGCGGCGGGCGAGCGCGGGCGCGCTGCGCGACTTCGTGCTCGGCGTGAAGCTGCTCGACGGCCGCGGCGACGTGTGTTCGTTCGGTGGCCAGGTGATGAAGAACGTCGCCGGCTACGACGTCTCGCGCCTGATCGCCGGCAGCATGGGCACGCTGGGCATCCTGCTCGAGGTATCGCTGAAGGTGCTGCCGCGTCAGACGGCCGAGGCCAGCCTGCGCTTCGAGCTTGGCGAGGACGAGGCGATCAGTCGCCTCAACGAATGGGGCGGGCAGCCGCTGCCGGTGTCGGCCTCGGCTTGGGCCGACGGCGCCCTGCTGGTGCGCCTGTCCGGGGCCGAGGCGGCGGTCAGCGCGGCCGTCGAGCGACTCGGTGGCGAACGGGTGGACGACGACGCCGGGGCCGCATTCTGGCTCGACCTGCGCGAGCAGCGCGGGGCGTGGTTCGAGGACGTGGGCGAGCAGCCGCTGTGGCGCATCTCGGTGCCGAGCGCGGCCGCGCCGCTGAAGCTCGCGGGGCCGCAACTGATCGAATGGGGCGGCGCCCAGCGCTGGCTGGTGAGCGGGGCTGCGGCCGACGAGATCCGCCGCCGCGCCAGTGCGCTCGGCGGACACGCCACGCTGTTCCGCGGCGGCGATCGCGACGGCGAGGTGTTCCAGCCGCTTGCCGCGCCGCTGCTAACGATCCACCGTCGCCTCAAGAACGCATTCGACCCCGCGGGGATCTTCAACCCTGGCCGGCTTTATCAGGAATTCTGAGCATGCAGACCCAACTCGCCGATTTCATCCGCGACACCCCCGAAGGCCGCGAGGCCGACGAGATCCTCCGCACCTGCGTGCATTGCGGGTTTTGCACCGCGACCTGTCCGACCTACCAGTTGCTCGGCGACGAGCTCGACGGGCCGCGCGGGCGGATCTACCTGATCAAGCAGATGCTCGAGGGCGGCGAGGTCACCGCCAAGACCCGCCTCCACCTCGACCGTTGCCTGACCTGCCGCTCGTGCGAGACGACCTGCCCGTCCGGCGTGCATTACAGCCGGCTCGCCGACATCGGCCGCCACATCGTCGAGGAGCGCGTGCCGCGCAGCGGCAGCGAGGCGGCGACGCGCTGGCTGCTGCGCGAATTCGTGCCGCGACCGAAGCTCTTCGGCCTCGCGATGAAGGCCGGACGCGCCGTGCGCGGCCTGCTGCCCGAAGTGCTGCGGGCCAAGGTGCCGCTGGCGCGCGAGCCGGGTCCGTGGCCGAGCCTGCGCCATCCGCGGCGCATGCTGGCCCTCGCCGGCTGTGCGCAACCGGCGATGTCGCCGGGCATCAACGCCGCGGCTGCGCGCGTGCTCGATGCGCTGGGCATCTCGCTGGTCGAGGCCGACAAGGCGGGCTGTTGCGGCGCCGTGCGCTTTCACCTCAACGACCAGGAGGGGGCCCGCGACGATGCGCGGCGCAATATCGACGCCTGGTGGCCGGCGATCGAGCGCGGCGAGATCGAGGCCATCGCCATGACCGCCTCGGGATGCGGCGTGCAGGTGCAGGACTACGCGCACCTTCTGCAGCACGACGACGCCTACGCCGACAAGGCGCGCCGCGTCAGCGAACTGACGCGCGACATCGGCGAGATCGTCGCGGCCGAATCTGCTGCGCTCGAGGTGGCATTGAGGTCCCGCCCCAAGGACAAGCTCAAGGTGGCCTGGCACGCACCATGCACGCTGCAGCACGGCCAGGGTATCCGCGGTACCGTCGAAGCCTTGCTGGGCGCGGCGAGCTTCGAACTCACCGCGGTGCGTGACCCCCACCTTTGCTGCGGTTCGGCCGGCACCTACTCGCTGCTGCAGCCCGAGCTGTCGGGTCAGCTGCGCAAGAACAAGCTTGCGGCGCTCGAGGAGGGCGGCCCGGCCCTGATCGCATCCGCCAATATCGGCTGCATCAGCCATCTCGAGGGCGGCACGCAGACGCCGGTGCGCCACTGGATCGAGTTGCTCGATTCGCGCCTGAACGGCTTTCCGATATGAGGGTTTCGTTCGCGAACGCCGGCCGCGATGGGGCCGGCGTGATGCACTTCACGTCGGCTTGCGCAAGCGGGCTGTGCCCCGCGGTCGAAGCACGCCCGGGCGGCTAGTACGTTGGTAATATCCGGGGATATCCTTTGAGTCGCATTCATGTCGTTCACCGCCGAAACCTGTGTCGCGCTCCATATCGGCGACCGCAAGGAGCAGCAGGATCGTGCCGGGCTGTTTTCGCATCCGACGCGGCCCGGGATCATGCTCGCCGTGCTGGCCGACGGCATGGGGGGGCACAGCGGGGGGGCGATGGCGGCCGACCAGGTGGTTTTGCGCGCACGCCAGAACCTCGAAGCCTATGCGCCGCTGCACGAACGCCCGAGGGACCTGCTCGGCAGCGTCATCGACGAAGCGCACGTGGGCATCAAGCTCACGCGCTTCACCAGCGAGCAGGATCCGCACAGCACCGCGACCGTGTTCATGCTGCAACAGGGGCAGGCGTACTGGGCGCACTGCGGCGACTCGCGCCTGTATCACTTCCGTCGCACGGAAACCCTGCATCGCACGGCCGACCACTCGCTCGTCGGCGAGCTGCAGCGCAAGGGGCGGCTGGACGAGGCCGGCGCGCTCAATCATCCCCAGCGCAATGTGCTGCTGTCCTGCCTCGGCAGCGACCGTCCGCCGCGCATCGAGCATGGCAAGGTCGCCTCCCTGATGGCGGGCGACAGCTTCCTGCTGTGCTCGGACGGTCTGTGGGCCTATTTCGGTGATTCGGAGCTGGCCGCCATCGTTCACGAGCATCCGGCACGTGTGGCCGCCGAGCGTCTCGTCGGTCTCGCCCGCAGGCGCGCGGCCGGCGGCGGAGACAACATCTCGCTGGCGCTCATCAAGCTCGTCAACCCGGTTCCGAGACCCGCCTGAAAGGGGGCTGGCCGACGCTGCGTTTCGAGCACGGCGAGGCCACCTGTTGCCGGCGACATCCATCAATTGGAGTGTTGCTCCCATGGCGATTGCCGGTAATATCCCCCCTTGCGTCGGGGCGCGCGGTGTTTTGCTGCGTGGGGCGGCTGGGAGAAATAACAACACGTGGCGCCGGTTTTTCCGGTGATCACGCTTTCCTTAATCGATCAACAGGGAGGAATACGCCCATGCCTCTGATCATCGGAGTGCTAGCGGAGACGCATCCCGGAGAGCGACGCCTTTCGGTCGTCCCGGATGTGGTCAAGAAATACCAGGGCCTAGGCGCCCAGGTCGTGCTGCAGAAGGGCGCCGGGGAGCCGGCGCACTTTCGCGACGACGCCTTTGCCGACGTCGGCTTCGCCGATACCGCGGCCGAGGTTTGCGCCCAGGCCGACGCGCTGTTCTGCGTGCAGCCGCCGGGCGAGGACGTGATCGCGGCGATGAAGCCGGGCAGCGTGCTGCTCGGGCTGCTGCAGCCCTGGTCCAGCGTCGAGCGGGCCAAGCAGCTGCAGGACAAGCAGATCACCGCCTTCGCGCTGGAGCTGCTGCCGCGCATCTCGCGCGCGCAGAGCATGGACGTGCTCTCGAGCCAGGGCGCGGTCGCCGGCTACGAGTGCGCGCTCATCGCCGCCGACCACTCGCCCAAGTTCTTCCCGATGCTGACCTACGCCGCGGGCACCATCCGCCCGGCCAAGGTGCTGGTGATCGGCGCCGGCGTGGCCGGCCTGCAGGCGATCGCCACGGCGCGGCGCATCGGCGCGATGGTCGAGGCCTACGACGTGCGCCCGGAGACGCGCGAGCAGATCGAGTCGCTCGGCGCCAAGTTCGTCGACACCGGTGTCGCCGCGGCGGGCGCGGGCGGCTACGCGCGCGAACTCACCGACGAGGAGAAGGCCAGGCAGGCCGAGCGCCTGGCCAAGGCCGTGGCCCAGTGCGACGCGTTGATCACCACGGCGGCCATTCCGGGCAAGCGCGCGCCGAAGATCATCACCGCGGAGATGATCGCGAAGATGAAGCCGGGCGCGGTCGTCGTCGACATGGCCGCCGAGACCGGCGGCAACGTCGAAGGCACGGTGGCGGGCGAGAAGACCTGGATCAGCGACGTGCTCGTGATCGGTCCGACCAACATCCCGAGCCGCATGCCGGTGCATGCCTCGGAGATGTTCGCCAAGAATCTGTTCAATTTCATTTCGCCCTTCATCAAGGACGGTGCGCTCGCGCTCGACTGGGAAGACGAAGTGGTGGCCGGTACCTGCCTCACCCACGCGGGCGAAGTTCGCCACGCCGGGGTGAAGCAGGTGCTGGGCCTGTAAGGGAGGAACACGACATGGAAGGCTTTGCTGCACTCTACATCTTCATGCTGGCCGCATTCGCCGGCTACGAGGTGATCTCGCGCGTGCCGGTGATCCTGCACACGCCGCTGATGTCCGGCTCCAACTTCGTCCACGGCGTGGTGCTGATCGGCGGCATGTTCGCCCTCGGCCATGCCGACCCGGACGATCCGGTGCAACTTGTGATCGGCTTCATCGCCGTGTTCCTGGGCGCGGCCAACGCGGCCGGCGGCTACATCGTGACCGAGCGCATGCTGGCGATGTTCAAGGCGGGCAAGGGCAAGGGAGGGGCCGAACAATGAGCTCCAACTGGTTCGTAAGCACGGCGTATTTCATTGCGGCGGTGGTGTTCATCCTCGGCCTGAAGGCGATGAGCTCGCCGGCGACCGCGCGGCGGGGCATCGTCTGGGCCGGTTTCGCCATGATCGGCGCGACGGTGGTGACCTTCTTCGCCCCGGGGCTGCACAACGTCGGCCTGATCGTCACCGCGATCGTGCTCGGCGGCGGCGTGGCCTGGTGGAGCGGCAAGACGGTGAAGATGACCGACATGCCGCAGATGGTCGCGATCTACAACGGCATGGGCGGCGGCGCGGCGGCGGCGATCGCCGCGGTCGAGCTGGTGCGCGGCGCGCCCCACGACGCGGTGACCTCGACGCTGATGGCGCTGGGCGCGATCATCGGTTCGGTGGCCTTCTCCGGCTCGTGCGTGGCCTTTGCCAAGCTGCAGGGGCTGATGAAGAAGGCGTACCGGCTGCCGGCGCAGAACAACGTCAACTTCTTCCTCGCGCTGGCCACCTTCGGCGTGGGCCTGACGGTGAGCTACTCGGACGCACCGGGCGGATTCGAGATCTTCCTGTTCTTCGCCCTGGCGCTGGCGCTGGGCGTGGTGCTGGTGAATCCGATCGGCGGGGCCGACATGCCGGTGGTGATCTCGCTGCTGAACGCCTTCACCGGCCTGGCGGTGGGTTTCGAGGGCTACGTGCTGGGCAACCCGGCGCTGATCGTCGCCGGCATCGTCGTCGGCGCCTCGGGCACGCTGCTCACGCAGCTCATGGCCAAGGCGATGAACCGGCCGATCAAGAACATCATCTTCACGCCACTGACCGGCGCGGCCGTCGAGGGCGAGGGCGGTGCGATCGAAGGCACGATGAAGGAGTTCTCCGCGCTCGATGCGGCCTCGGTGATGCGTTACGCGAGCAAGGTCATCATCGTGCCGGGCTACGGCATGGCCGTGGCCGGCGCGCAGCACAAGGTGTGGGAGATGGCGCAGCTGCTCGAGGAAGGCGGGGTGGAGGTCGTGTTCGCCATCCACCCGGTGGCCGGGCGCATGCCGGGCCACATGAACGTGCTGCTGGCCGAGGCCGGCGTGCCGTACGACAAGATCTTCGACCTCGAGGAGATCAACGCCGACTTCGCGCAGGCCGATGTCGCCCTGGTGATCGGCGCCAACGACGTCGTGAACCCGGTGGCGCGCACCGACAAGAGCAGCCCGATCTACGGCATGCCCATCCTCAACGTGGACATGGCGCAGAACGCGATCGTGGTCAAGCGCGGCAAGGGCGCGGGCTACTCGGGCATCGAGAACGCGCTGTTCTACAAGGACAACTGCCGCATGCTCTACGGCAGCGCGCAGCAGGCGATCGGCGAGGTCATCCAGCATGTGAAGGCGCTGGAGGCGTGACGACCTCCCCGCCGGCCGCCCGGCTGGCGGGGAGCATTGCCGAAGACCGGGCGTCGACCGACGCGGCGCAGCGATCGAGACGGCGGCGAGCCGTCGAGGCCTGCCTTCATCCGGATCGCGCCGGGTTCGTCCGTGATCACTCGGAGAATGTCGCCGGCGTCATCGCCGCGCGGTTCACGTTCAGCTCAAAGATGTCCGGCCGGGCATAGTGACCTGCCACGTCGAAGGATCGGCGCGCGTGCGCGGCGCGCGCAGGGTCGATCTCGGCATAGAGCACCTCCTGCTTCCGGTGCAGCGGGCCGGCGACCGGGCCGCCGAAGGGCTCGAAGACGACGGCATCGCCGTCGCACAGCCATTCGTCGGTGCCGAACAGCCTGTCGCGCTCGGGGAAGTCGTCCGGGATGTCGCGCGAGTGCATCGCGGTGGCGAGGCTGACGACCCAGCAGCCGCCTTCACGCGCGATGTGGCGCATGCTTGCGAGCCAGCCTTCGCCGCAGTCCCAGGTCGGTGCGACCAGCACCTCGAGGTTCTGCGCATACAGCGCGAAGCGCGCCAGTGGCATGTAGTTCTCCCAGCACAGCAGGCAGCCGATGCGCCCGACCGGCGTGTCGACGACGCGCAGCCCGCTGGCGTCGCCCATGCCCCAGACCATGCGCTCCGGGTTTGTCG
>JBFGUQ010000088.1:0-8195 GCA_041565515.1 Rhodocyclaceae bacterium
CGCCGAGGCCGAGGCGCTGGGTGAATCCGAACGCGCCAACCTGCGCGAGATGGCACGCGACTGGCGGGACGCCGCCACGGTGCCGGTGACGCTGGTCGAAGCGCGCAGCCTCGCCGTGGCGCGGTGCGAGCACGCCTGGCGATCGCAGCGCGCGACGAACGACTGGAGCGGGTTCCTGCCGAACTTCGACGAAGTCCTGCGCCTGACGCGGCAGGAGGCGACTCACCTGGCCGACGCGACCGGCCTGTCGCCCTACGACGCGCTGCTCGATCGTTTCGAGCCCGGAATGACCAGCGACAGGCTCGACCGGATCTTTGCCGACCTGGCGTCGTGGCTGCCCGATCTGGTGGCACGGGCCAGGGACAGGCAGCGCAACGAGTCGGCGGTCCGGCCGCACGGCCCCTTTCCCGTTCCTGCCCAGAAGTCGCTGTGCATCGACGTCATGCGGCTGCTCGGCTTCGATTTTGCCGCCGGACGCCTCGACGAGAGCACCCACCCGTTCACCGGCGGCGTGCCGGAGGACGTGCGCGTGACCACGCGATACTTCGAGACCGATTTCCTTCCCGCCGTGGCGGGCACCATTCACGAGACAGGACATGCCCGATATGCCCAGGGGCTGCCGCCCGCCTGGCGTGGGCAGCCCGCAGGCGCGCCCCGCTCCTTCGGCAT
The DNA here is from genome assembly GCA_041565515.1 of Rhodocyclaceae bacterium. Lineage (GTDB taxonomy): Bacteria > Pseudomonadota > Gammaproteobacteria > Burkholderiales > Rhodocyclaceae > Thauera. Next base: position 670 of record JBFGUQ010000088.1, read on the forward strand.
CCACGAGAGCCAGAGCCTCGCCTTCGAGATGCAGCTCGGCCGCAGCCGCGCCTTCATGCACTTGCTGGCGCCGATGGTGAGCGAGCATCTCGGCCCGCAGCCGGCTTTCGAGGCGGAAAATCTCCATCGCCTGCTCACCCGGGTCAGGCCCGGCCCGATCCGGGTGGATGCCGACGAGCTGACCTATCCGCTTCACATCGTCGTCCGCTACGAGATCGAACGCGCGCTGATCGGCGGCGACATCGAGGCCGCCGATGTCCCGGCCCTCTGGGACGAGAAGATGGCCGCGCTGCTGTCGGTCGACACGCGGGGAAACCACCGCGACGGCTGCATGCAGGACATCCACTGGGCGATGGGCGCCTACGGCTATTTCCCGAGCTATGCGCTCGGCGCAATCTACGCCGCGCAGTGGTTCGCCGCCATGCGGCGAACGATCCCCGCGCTGGACGAGCACATTGCCCGCGGCGAACTCGAACCGCTCTTCACCTGGCTGGCACGCAACATCTGGTCGCAGGGCAGCCTCCACGTGACCGATGCGCTGGTGCGCAAGGCGAGCGGCGAAGGCCTGGACCCGGTGCACTACCGGCGCCACCTCGAGCGCCGCTACCTCGACGGCGAGCGCTGAGGCGCCGCCGGGTCCTTGCGGCTTGTGCGCACCCGACGCCGATCGCGCTGCCCGCGCGCAGGCTTCCTATACTTGGAGAACGGGTGTTGCAGGCGTCCGTGGCGCAACGCTTGCCCGCTGCCGGCCAGAACTCGGGGGTACGAGATGGATTACCAGGCTTACTCGGTCCAGAACTTCCGCAAGATCCCGCAGATGAGCGCGGTGAGCGAACAACTGCGCGTCGACATCGAGGTCGTCGGTCACGTGCTGCCGTTCAAGGTCAACAACTTCGTGCTCGAGCATCTCATCGACTGGGACGACATTCCCGACGACCCGATGTTCGTGCTGACCTTCCCGCAGCGCGGCATGCTGCTGCCGCATCACTACGACGCCATCGCCAGGCTGATGAGCACAGGCGCGGATGCGAAGGCGATCAAGGCCGAGGCCGATCGCATCCGGCGCGAGCTCAACCCCCATCCGGCGGGCCAGATGTCGCACAACGTCCCCCGCTACAAGGGCGAGCGCCTCGAAGGCACCCAGCACAAGTACCAGCAGACGATCCTGTTCTTCCCCAGCCAGGGGCAGACCTGCCACGCCTACTGCACCTTCTGTTTCCGCTGGCCGCAATTCGTCGGCATGTCGGAGCTGAAGTTCGCCACCCGGGAAATCGAACTGCTGATCGGCTACCTGCGCGAGCACCCGGAGATCAACGACGTCCTGTTCACCGGGGGCGACCCGCTGATCATGTCCGCCCGCCACCTGGCCGCCTACATCGAGCCGCTGCTGGAAGCCGGGCTGCCGAACCTGCGCCGCATCCGCATCGGCACCCGCGCCCTGACCTACTGGCCCTACCGCTTCCTCAGCGACCCAGACACCGGCGAGTTGATGGACCTGTTCCGCAAGGTCTCCGCTGCCGGCCTTCACCTGGCGATCATGGCCCACTTCAATCATCCGCGTGAGCTCGAACCACAGCCGATCCGCGACGCGTTGCAGCGGGTGCGCGAGACCGGCGCGAACGTCCGCACCCAGTCGCCCCTGCTGCGCCACATCAACGACGACTCGGCGCTGCTGGCGTCGATGTGGAACCGGCAGGTGGACCTGGGATGCATCCCCTACTACCTGTTCGTGGTGCGCGACACCGGCGCCCAGCACTACTTTTCCGTGCCGCTGGTGCGTGCCTGGCAGATCTTTCGTGATGCGTATCAGCAGGTCAGCGGCCTGTGCCGCACCGTGCGCGGCCCCAGCATGTCGGCCAATCCGGGCAAGGTCCAGGTGCTGGGCGCAGGCGAGGTCAAGGGCGAGAAGGTCATCGAACTGCGCTTCATCCAGGGCCGCAACCCCGACTGGGTGCACCGCCCCTTCTTCGCCCGCTTCGACGACAAGGCGACCTGGCTCAACGAGCTCGAGCCGGCGTTCGGCGACAAGCGCTTCTTCTTCGAGGACGAGCTCGAGCAGTTCTATCGCGAGAACCTGGATACGACCACGAGCGAGAACTTCGAATAACACGGGGGCGCGTTCGTCCGCGGGCGCGCAGCGGAAATCCGGCAGGGCGCGCGAGGGGGCTCTATCATGGTCGCCTTTCCCACCTCCGCCCCACGGCCCGGCCCATGCCATCGTCCCTGCCCGACCTGCTCGCCACCGCCCTCGCCGCGCGCGCGCCCCTCATCGAACGGCTGGAAGCCGAACAGACCGATGCCTACCGCCTGTTTCACGGCAGCACCGAAGGCGAGGCGGGGCTGACCGTCGACCGCTATGGGGACCTGCTGCTGGTGCAGACCTTCCACCGCCCGCTCGCGGCGGACGAACTGGCCGGACTCGAGGCCTTCTACGCCACCACCCACCCCGGCCTGGCGCTGATCTGGAACGACCGCAGCCGGCCCAATTCGCGCATTTCGAACACCCTCACGCCGGAGCAGGAGGAGATCGCGCGCCAGCCTCGCGAGATCCGCGAACACGGTGTCCGCTTCCGCTTCCAGGCGCGCCACGCCGGCCAGGACCCCTGGCTTTTCCTGGATCTGCGCGCCGCAAGGCGGCGGGTGATGGCCGAGATCGAGGGCAAGTCGCTGCTCAACGTCTTCGCCTACACCTGCGGCGTCGGCATCGTCGCCGCCCGGGCCGGGGCGCGCCATGTCGTGAACGTGGACTTCTCCGAGACCAACCTTGCCATCGGCAAGGAGAATGCCCGCCTCAACGAGCTGCCGATCCGGGTGCGTTTCGTGCAGAGCGATGCCTTTGCCGCGCTGCGCCAGCTCGCCGGCATCGGCCAGCCGAAGATGGTGCGCGGCAAGCACCTGCCGCCCTTCCCCGCGCTGGAACCGCGCAGGTTCGACATGGTCTTCCTCGACCCGCCGCGCTATGCCAAGAGCCCGTTCGGCGTCGTCGATGTGGTGAACGACTACCAGGCGCTGTTCAAGCCGGCGCTGCTGGCCGCCGCCGAGGGCGGCACGCTGATCTGCTGCAACAACGCCGCCAAGCTCGGGCGCGAGGCCTGGGTGGAGCAGCTCGCGCGCTGCGCGCAGAAGGCCGGCCGGCCGATTCAGGAGATCGAATGGATCGCACCCGAAGCCGACTTCCCCAGCCCGGACGACAATCCGCCGCTGAAGATGGTGCGACTGCGCGTCGCCTGATCGCAGGCGGCCGCCGCGGCGCGGCCTGCCCGACGACGAACTGCAGCCCGCGCCTGTCTTGAATTCAAGCCCTGCTGATCTATCGTGGAACGATGGGGTCGGGGATGGACAGGGCGCATCCGGCCTACCCTCTTCATCCGCAAGACCCGATCGGTCGTGATATGACTCATCCATGGTGAAGGGCTTTCTCCTTGCCGTCGTCGGCACGGCCATCGTGGTCGGCGGCATCGTCTATGCCAAGCTCGATCAGTTCTCGGCCATGGGCAAGGCTGCCGAGAACATGGTGCCGCCGCCCGAGACCGTCACCGCCATGACGGTGGAAAAGGCGCAGTGGGAGCAATCGATCGCCGCGACCGGCACGGTGTCGGCGGTGCAGGGGGTGACGGTCAGCGCCGAAGTCGTCGGCCGGGTGACGCAGATCGGCTTCGAGTCCGGTGCGACGGTGAAGGCGGGCGATGTGCTGGTGCAGCTGGACCGGGCGAGCGAAGACGCCCGGCTCGCCTCGGCCAGGGCGAGCGCAGCCCTTGCGCAGGCGGGCCTCGCACGGGCGCGCGAGCTGAGCAACAGGAAGATGGCGTCGCAGGAGGCGGTCGACAGCGCCGAGGCCAGGGTCAAGGAGAGCACTGCCGAGGTCGGCAACATGCTCGCGCTGATCGCAAAGAAGACGATCCGCGCGCCGTTTTCCGGCCGCCTGGGCCTGCGAATGGTCAATCTCGGCCAGATCCTGCGCGAAGGCGATCCGATCGTGTCGCTGCAGACACTGGATCCGATCCACGTCGATTTCTCGGTCCCGCAACAGCAGATCCGGCGCCTGAAGCCGGGCATGGCGGTGCGCGTGCGCGCCGACACCGCGCCGGGCGAGGCCCTTGTCGGCGAAATCGTCGCCGTGAGCCCGGAGGTCGACCCGGCGACGCGCAACGTCCGCGTGCGCGCGCGGGTCGCCAACGCCGATGAGGCGCTGCACGCGGGCATGTTCGCCACTGTCGAGGTGGTGCTGCCGGACACGCAGGCGGTGCTGCCGGTCGTCGCCACCGCGGTGCTCTACGCACCCTACGGCGATTCGGTGTTCGTGGTCGAGCAGCCGCGCGACGGGAAACCGGGCGACGACGCGCAGGTCCTGCGCCAGCAGTTCGTCCGCCTCGGGCGCGCGCGCGGGGATTTCGTCGACGTCGTCGATGGCCTCGCGGCCGGCGAGACGGTAGTGACCAGCGGCGTCTTCAAGCTGCGCACCGGCATGGCGGTGGTCATCGACAATGCACTTGCGCCCAGGCCCGAGCTCGCCCCCGAGCCCGGCGCGTCCTGAGCGGCGCCGGCATGAGCGGTTTCACCGACCTTTTCATCCGGCGCCCGGTGCTTGCCATCGTGGTGAACCTGATCATCGTCATCGCCGGCATCAATGCGTGGAATTCATTGAGCGTGCGCCAGTACCCGCTCAGCGAGAACGCCTCGGTGCAGATCTCGACCGCGTATGTCGGCGCCAGCGCGGAACTGGTACGCGGCTTCATCACGACGCCGCTCGAGCGCGCCATCGCGGCCGCCGAAGGCATCGACTATGTCGAGTCGAAGAGCCTGCAGGGCATCTCGATCATCACCGCCCGGCTCAAGCTGAACTACGATTCGACCAGGGCGCTGACCGACATCTCGGCCAAGGTCGACCAGGTGCGCAACGACCTGCCCGCCGAGGCACAGGTCCCCGCGATCAGCGTCCAATCGGCGGACTCCGAGTTCGCCGCGGCCTATCTGAGCTTTTCCTCGAACATCCTTTCGCCGGAACAGATCACCGACTACCTCACCCGGGTCGTGCAGCCGCGGCTGTCGGCGGTCACCGGTGTGCAGCGCATCGAGATCTTCGGCGCACGCACCTTCGCGATGCGCGTCTGGCTCAAGCCCGATCGCATGGCGGCGCTGCATGTCACTGCCTCGCAGGTGCGCGAGGCACTGGCGGCAAACAACTATCTTGCCGCCATCGGCAGCACCAAGGGTGCGCTGGTGCAGACCAAGCTGGCGGCGAACACCGACCTGCACAGCATCGAGGATTTCCGCCGCCTGGTGATCTACCAGAAGGACGACAGCATCGTTCGCCTGCAGGACGTCGCCGATGTCGAACTGGGCGCCGAGGACTACGACACGCTGGTCCGCTATTCGGGCCAGACCGCGGTGTTCGCCGGCGTGTTCCCGCAACCCAACGCCAACATCATCGACGTGATCGACGGCGTGCGCGTGCAGCTCGCCGAGCTTCAGCGCGACCTGCCCGCCGGGCTCGATGCCAGCATCGGCTACGACGCCTCGGAATACGTCGCCAACGCCATCGCCGAGGTCACCGGCACGCTCGCCGATACGCTGCTGATCGTCATCGCGGTGATCTTCCTGTTTCTCGGCTCGGTGCGCTCGGTGCTGGTGCCGGTGATGGCGATCCCGGTATCGCTGATCGGCGGCATCTTTCTGATGCAGCTGTTCGGCTTCACGCTGAACCTGCTCACGCTGCTCGCCATCGTGCTGTCGGTCGGGCTGGTGGTCGACGATGCCATCGTCGTGGTCGAGAACGTCGAGCGGCACCTGCGCGAGGGCCGCACGCCGCGCGAGGCCGCCCTTCTCGGCGCGCGAGAGCTGGTCGCGCCGGTCATCGCCATGACCGTCACCCTGGTCGCCGTGTATATCCCGATCGGCCTGCAGGGCGGGCTGACCGGCGCGCTGTTTCGCGAGTTCGCCTTCACCCTGGCCGGAGCGGTGGCGATCTCCGGCGTCGTCGCGCTGACCCTGTCGCCGACCATGGCCGCGAACCTCTTGCGCAGCGCCCAGGACGAAGAGCGCGGCCTGACCGGCTGGCTCAACCATCGTTTCGACCGCCTGCGCGAGGCCTACGGCCGCGCACTCGGCAGCACGCTCGGCGCCCGGCCCGCGGTCTATCTGGTGTGGATCGTCTTCAGCCTGTGCACCATCCCGATGTTCATGTTCTCGCCCAAGGAACTGGCGCCGATCGAGGACCAGGCCGTGCTGTTCGGCATCATCAACACGGCCTCGAATGCGACCGCCGACCAGAACGCGGTCTATGCCGAGGCGGCCGAGCAGGTGATGCTGGACGTGCCGGAGGCCGCGCTGACCTTCCAGCTCCTCTTTCCGCCGTCGATCGGCGCGACGATCGGTGCCGACGGCTTCAGCGGCGTGGTGGTGAAACCCTGGGGCGTGCGCACCCGCACGGTGAGCGAGATCCTGCCCGAGGTACAGGCCGAGGTGTCGAAGATACCGGGCATCCAGGTGTTCATGACCACGCCGCCGGCGCTGCCCGGCGGCAGCAACTTTCCGGTCGAGTTCGTCATCACCTCGACCGCCGATGCCGAGCGTCTGCTCGAGCTTGCCCGCCAGATCCAGACCAGGGCGGCGCAAAGCGGGCTGTTCCTGTTTCCGCCCGACATCGACCTGAAGCTCGACCAGCCGCAGGCGACCGTGGTGCTCGACCGCGACAAGCTCGCGACGCTGGGGCTCAGCGTGTCCGAGGTCGGCGCCGACCTCGCCATCGCCACCGGCGGCGACTTCGTCAACCGGTTCAACATGGGCGGCCGCAGCTACAAGGTCATCCCGCTCGTCCAGCGCGTCGATCGCCTCAACAGCGACCAGCTTGGCCAAATCCACGTCGCCGGCCCGGACGGCAAGATGCTGCCGCTGTCGGCGGTGGCACATATCGAGCATTCGGTCGTGGCACGCTCGCTCAACCGCTTTCAGCAACTCAACGCGGTCAAGCTCTCGGGCGTGAGCGCACGCACCCTGGACGACGCCCTCGGCTTCCTCGAGGACACCGCGCGCGAGATCCTGCCGCCGGGCTATGGCTTCGACTACACCGGCGAGTCGCGCCAGTTGCGCACCGAGGGCAACAAGTTCCTGCCCGCGTTCTCGCTGGCGGTGCTGATGATCTTTCTCGTCCTGGCGGTGCAGTTCAACTCGTTCCGCGACCCGTTCGTGATCCTTGCCGGCTCGGTGCCACTGGCGCTGTTCGGCGCGCTGATCTTCACCGTGCTGAAGATGCCCGATCCCAACATGCCGCACTGGACCAGCGGCTGGACCACGACCATGAACATCTATGCCGAGGTCGGCCTGGTCACCCTGGTCGGGCTGATCGCCAAGAACGGCATCCTCATCGTCGAGTTCGCGAACCATCTGCAGCAACAGGGCGCGAGCAAGCTGGAGGCGGTGCACCAGGCGGCGATGATCCGCCTGCGCCCGGTGCTGATGACCAGCGTGGCCACCATCGCCGGCCACTTCCCGCTGGTCCTGGTGACCGGCGCCGGGGCCGCGGCGAG
>JBFGUQ010000089.1:0-8171 GCA_041565515.1 Rhodocyclaceae bacterium
CGAGCAGCGTCGCGCTGGCGAGCACGCCCACCTCCCAGGTGCCGAAGCCGAGCGCGAGCAGGTAGGCGGGCAGCAGGATCGCCACGTAGCCGTCGGCAAACGCGCGCAGGGCGCGGCCGACGAGCAGCGCCAGCGCCGTGCTTTCGGCGCCGTCGGGCAGGAGCAGGTGGCGGATCATCCGGCGCCCGCGGTTGCGGTGCTGCATGAATGCTGCAGTGCAACATTCATGTTGACATCGCCGCTTTAACGCGTAGAATTCGGGGTGTGCTGCATTGCAACATAACTCGGCGTCCAGAATGTCCGGTGTTGGTGCGGCTGAAATCTTCAACTACCCAACCAAGGAAGTTCATCATGACCAAGTTCGCCACCCCCGAGCAGTTCGCCGCCGCCAACAAGGCCAACATCGAAGCCGTGCTGGCACAGGCCAATGCCGCCTTCGCCAAGGCCGAGCGCCTGGCCGCCCTCAACCTCAACACCGCGCGTTCGGTGATGGAAGACGGCGTCGCCAACACCAAGGCCCTGATGGCCGTGAAGGACCCGCAGGACCTGATCAAGCTGCAGAGCAGCCTGGCCCAGCCGATGGTCGACAAGGCCGTTGCCTACGCCCGCAGCGTGTATGAAATCGCCGCCGAAGGCCAGGAAGAAGTGACCAAGTTCGTCGAAGGCCAGATCGCCGAGATGAACAAGCTCTTCGCCGCCGCCATCGACCAGGCCGCCAAGTCCGCTCCGGCCGGTTCCGAGCCCGCCTTCGCCGCCGTCAAGCAGGCCATGGCCGCTGCCAACAGCGCCTACGACAGCATGAGCAAGGCTGCCAAGGAAGCTGCCGCCACCGCCGAAGCCAACATGACGGCCGCGACCAAGACCGCCGTCAAGGCCGTCAGCACCAAGAAGGCTTCGTAAGCTTCTGCTACCTGTGCCGGGTCGGATTCGTCCGATCCGGCAAGAATGCCGCCCGGTTGACGCCGGGCGGCATTTTTCTTGCCTCCCGCCGTCGCCGCCCGGGCTCAGCCGTCGATCAGCTTCAGGCCCGGCGGCAGCGATTCTCCGAAGCTGCGGCGCCGATCGGACTCGTCGAGCCGTGCCGCCTCGCGCACCATCGTGATCCAGGTCTGCGGCGCCTTGATCGCCTCGAGACGCCTCGCGACCTCGTTGCGCAGTTCGAGCGGCAGATCGCGTGAGCGGTCGCCCGTCATGCGTGCGATCTGCGCCGCGGCGAAGGCGGCGGGCTCGACCGCCTTCCAGTCGAGGCCGAGCACCACGTCGAGCCATTGCGCCGCGATATCGGCCGGCACCACGTTGTGCGCGCTGCCGTAGAGCGACTCGCGTGCGCCGACCCGGCCCACCGCCCACCAGGTGTGCGCCTTCTCGGCCGGGCGCTGCAGGCGCTCGAGCAGCCACTTGCCGACCTCGATCCGGTGCATCACCGGCACGCGCTCCAGCGACGCGGCAAGCCGCACCATGTCGTCGTAGGCGCCCTGCACCGGGTCGCGGCTGTGCTTGCCTGCATCCGCATTCTCCAGATGGCCGGCGAGCGTTTCCAGCACGACCAGCTGCGCCGCCTCGTTCAGGCCGCCGGCTGCGCGACGCCACAGCGTCCACCATTCCGACCAGTTCCGGCTCTCGTTCACGTACTGGAGGCCCTGCTCGAAAAGCCCCCACAGCTGTTCGATGCGCCAGTGGTCGAGCGCGTCGCCGAGGCCGGGGCGCAGGCAGTAGCCGGCGAGGTTCAGCCAGACGCGTTCATGCTCGGCGGAACGCCGGCGCCGGCGCTGGCGCGCCATCAGGGCGTCGAACAGCGCGCGCAGCAGCGTCATGTCCCAGGCGTCGCGCTGGCCCAGCAGGCGCTCGAGGCGGGTGCGCAGCTGACGCACCGCCTTGGGGTCGACCTGCTGCGACTGCGAACCGAAGACGCGCTCGATGAGTTCGACCGCGTCCGCCAGCCGTGGCCGATCCGGGCCTGCGCCTGTGCCCGCGTCCTCGTCCGCCGCCTCGCCGCGCAACTGGAAGGCCAGCAACCAGCGCTGTGCCGCGTCCGCGGTGCTGACGCAATGCATTTCCAGCGTGCCGACTTCGGTGATCGAGGCGATCAGCTCCACCGCGACATCGGCCCGGCGCTTGCCGCCGGGCGCGGTCAGGATGGTGGCGATGGGCGGCAGTCGCACGAAGTCGCCGTCGCCGAGATCGACCAGGTCGCCCGCCTGCCAGGGCGTATCGGCGATCGAGGACACCAGATGGAAGCGCACCGGTTGCCCCAGTCGCAGGGCGAAGCTGCGTTGCGGCAGGTGCACCTCGTGGCCGGCCTCGGTGCCGCGCGGCAGCACGCAGATGCCGCGCCGGCTGCGCTCGCCGTCCTGCGCGCCATGCTCCTCGAGGACGAGGAAATAGCTGCGTGCCGAGCCGCCGCCGATGCCCGGGCCGATGCCCGCGCGCACCAGCGCGTAGGCGACCGCGCCGCGGGCGACGGCGACGTCCGGTTCGTCGTTGTGCAGCACGCGGGGGCGGGCGCCGCGCCAGTGCGCGAGCGTGTGCTCGAGGCGCTCGGCCAGCGTGCGGGCCCGGAATACGCCGCCATTGAGCAGGACGGTGTCCGGTACCGGGGTGGGGCTGTCGGCGGGGGCGTCGTCACCGAGCGCCGCGCGCGCGACCCCGGCGTGGCGCTGCAGAAAGGCGGCGAGGTGACGGCTGATCGCCGGGTCGGCCGGGTAGGGCAGGCCGAACTCGACGATGCCGCCCCTGCGCCGCCGCGGCGTCTCGTCGGCATGCTCGAGCGGCAGGAAGCCATCGACGACGAGACGCTCGACCTCGTCGCGACCCAGTTCCACCGAGCGCGCCGCGCCGACGAGCTTCGCGCCCGCGCCTAGCAGGGTCACGCTGACGCGGTCGGGTGCGTTCGCCGCGAGCAGCTGCTCCTTGGCGACGCGGCAGCGCTGCACGAGCTGGGAAAAGCGTGCCGCCGACAGGCGGGCGTCGTCGCTGCCGAGGCGCCGTTCCACGAGGTGGGCGAGGGCGAGATCCATGTTGTCGCCGCCCAGCATCAGATGGTCGCCGACGCCGATCCGCGTCAGCCGCGGGAGGCCGCCCGCGGTGCCGGGTTCGACCCTGATCAGGGTCAGGTCGGTGGTGCCGCCGCCGACGTCGCACACCAGCACCAGGCGGCTGTGTTCGAGCTCGGCGGCGAGGCCGTCGCGGTGGCGGAACAGCCAGTCGTGGAACGCGGCTTGCGGCTCTTCTAGCAGGCGCAGCTTCGGCAGCCTCGCCAGGCGCGCTGCCTCGACGGTGAGCGCGCGCGCGCCGTCGTCGAACGACGCCGGTACGGTCAGGACGATGTCCTGGCGTTCCAGCGGCGCATCGGGAAAGCGCGCGTTCCAGGCCGCACGCACATGCGCCAGGTAGCTCGCGCTGGCGACGACCGGCGACACCTTGGCGACGTCGTCGCCAGCGCCCCAGGGCAGGATGGCCGCGGTGCGATCGACGCCGGCATGCGACAGCCAGCTCTTCGCGCTCGCCACCAGGCGACCGGGCACGCGGGCGCCGAGCTCGCGCGCCAGGCTGCCGATCACCGCCGGGATGTCGTCGCCCTCGGCGGCGGCCGGCCAGGGGCCTTGCAGCTCACCCGCGGCCGACTCGGCGGCGGCGGGATGGTAGCGTGCCGAGGGCAGCAACTGCCGCGCGGCGACTTCGCCCGGGCCGACGAGTTGCTCGATCGGCAGCAACTCGATCCGGTCGTCGCCCGCGGCGGCGAAGGCGACGACGGTGTTGCTGGTGCCGAGGTCGATGCCGACGATGTAGGACGTCACCCGCTTCAGGCCTGGGCGTCGTCCGGTCCGGCATCGGCAGGCTCGTCGGCCGACTCGTCGGCCCCTCCGCCGCGCACGTCGAACTCCACCCGCCAGCGCTCCTTGCCGCCAACCGGGAGGGCCTCGAGCTCGAGGGTGCCGGTCTCGGTGACCCGCGCATGCAGCTTCACGCGCACGATCTCGCCGGCGGCGCGGCCCTCGGCCGGCAGCGTCGCCTCGATCTCGTCGAGCTCCTGCAGTTCATCCGCGTCCCAGAACTCGAGCAGGGTGCCGACTTCGTCCTGACGGCGCACGGACGAGCCGAAGAAGCGAAAGCGCACGGGCTCGCCGACCACGAGCCCGAACTCCTGCGCCGGCAGCGCCGCCTCGGTGCCTTCCTCCATGCCGAACGGGGCGAGGCAAAGGGCTTCCAGCGGCGGCTCCATGCCGGGGATGGCCGGCATCGCCGACTCGACCCCGACGTAGTAGGCGCGCGCCGTGCCGCCGCGGATGCGCACCCCGCGGCCGCGGCGCACGTAGCCGTAGTAGGCGGCGCCACGGGCCACCGCGAGGTCGAGATCGGTGCCGCCGAGCAGGCGGGCAGCGGGTGCGCCTTCGGCCGCCAGCCAGCCATTGACGATGGTCAGCACGCGCTCGGCGAGCAGGGGCGACTTGAGCACGCCGCCGTTGAACAGGACCGCGGTCGGGTGCAGGAAGCTGGCGTCGTCTGCTTGCTTGCCGGAAAAGCCCTCCAGCTCGGCGGTCGCGCCGCGCTGTCGGCTGAGGAAGGCGGCGAGGTGGCGGGTGATCGCCGCGTCCTGCGCATACGGCAGGCCGAGCTGGGTCAGCGCGCCGCGGGCCCGGCGCAGCGGCGGCTCGGACACCGCCACCTGCGGGAAGAAACCCTCGAGCAGGCTCTGGCTCAGTTCCTCGCGGCTGACTTCAGTGCGGATGCTGCCGCCGACGAGCTTCGAGCCGCGCCCCGGCACGACGACCGGCACCGACTGCAGCCCGGCGTCGCTCAGCAACTGCTCCTTGGCGGCGCGGCAGGCATGGGCGAGCGCGCGCGTCTGCCACGGGTCCAGCCGGGTGCCTTGCTCGGCGAGCTTCCTGACCACGCCGTAGGCCAGCGCCAGGTCCATGTTGTCGCCACCGAGCAGGATGTGGTCGCCGACCGCGACCCGGTGCAGTTCGAGGCTGCCCTCGCGCTCCAGCACCGCGATCAGCGACAGGTCGGTGGTGCCGCCGCCGACGTCCACCACGAGGATGATGTCGTCGCGCTCGACCTGCTTGCGCCAGCGCCCCTCGCTGCCCTGGATCCAGCTGTAGAGCGCCGCCTGCGGTTCCTCGAGCAGGGACATGCTGGCGTAGCCCGCGGCCTGCGCGGCCTCGGCGGTGAGCTCGCGCGCGGCAGGGTCGAACGAGGCCGGAATGGTGACGGTGACGTCCTGTTCGTCGAAGGGCGCATCCGGGTGCGCCGCGTCCCAGGCCGCGCGCAGGTGGGTGAGATAGCGGATCGAGGCCTCTAGCGGCGAGATCCGCGTCACCTCTTCCGGGGCGTCGACCGGCAGGATCGCGGCACGCCGGTCCACGCCGGGATGGCACAGCCAGCTCTTGGCGCTCGATACCAGCCGGATCGGCGTGGCCGCGCCGCGCGTGCGTGCGAACTCGCCCACGGCGAAGTCCTGTTCGCTGCTCCAGGGCACGCTCAGTTCGCCCTCGGCCAGTTCGCTGGCGTGAGGCAGGTACAGGAAGGAGGGCAGCAGCGGGAGCTCGTCGATGACGCCGGGGCCGGTGAGTTGCGGTATCGGCAGCACGGCCTGCGTCGCGTTCTCGCCGTCGCTCGCTTCGATGTCCACGTAGGACAGGGCGCAGTGGGTGGTGCCGAGATCGATGCCGATGGCGTAGCGTGGGCCGCTCATAGTTCGACCTCGGCCTGGGCGACGATCGCCGGGTCATGGCCGGCGACGAGCCGGGGCAGGCGGCTGTCGACGACCTTCCAGCCGCGATGGCTGAGGCTGCCGCGGAAGGGCGGCTGGCCGACGACGTTTCCGGTCAGCCGGATCGCGGCGGCATCGAAGCCTTCTTCGAGGGTGATCCGGCTGCCTTCGGCTTCGGTGCGCAGCGGCTCGATGCTGAAGTGCTCGCGCAGGACCTTGCGGCAACCCTCATGGACGATGCGCGCAGCCGCGCCGATGTCGGCGTCGGCGTGGGGGGTGATGTCCTCCTCGACGAAGTCGATGAGGCGTGCGTCGCGCTGCAGCAATCCGAGCAGCTGCAGGGCCGCCTCGTGCGGCGCCTCGCGCAGCTCGGGGGCGGCCGCTTTCGGCGCTTCGGCCCGGGCCCCGGGCGTCGCCGGCGCAGCGTCTGAGCCGGCGCGAACCCTCGCCACTGCTGACGCAAGCTCGGGATTGGCGATGATCGCGAAGAAGCTCCCGCATGCGAGAGCGATCCTGCGCAGGAAGGATGGATGCGGTTGCGCCATAAAAAGCTCCTCTTGCCTTGTTGAATGTTGCAGTGCAATATAACCCATGTCGCGCCGATTGCCATAATGCCGTCGGGCTTCGGCTTGCGGCAGGCGATGCGCATTGCCCAGCGATGACGATCGACCGGCTATCGGATCGATGCCACGCCACGCACTGCCATTCTCCAACAACAGGAACGATTCCCCGAGCGCTGGGCTGGCATCGACAGCCTGCCGGCGTAACGCGGAATCCACAACCGATCAGGGGCCGATCGTGAGTGTTCGCCAATACCTTGCCCGCGTCCGCGCGGCCGTCCTCGCGCTCTTCGGCGGCGGACTGCCCGCGGCGAACGAGGCGCCGATTGCGGCCACCGGGCCGGCATGCGGTGACGCGGCGGGCGCCGACGCCGGGCCACGCGAAGGTACTGCCGAGCGCGTCGCGGCGGTCGCCGCGGACGCTGTCCCCGGCTTCGCCCAGGCCTTCGTCCGCGAGCCGACGGGCCACCCTGCGCACAACGCGCCGTCGTCGGCTGCGCCGACCGAAGGCGGCGAAGCGGCCAGCGAAGGCGCCTGCGCACCGGCGGTCGACACGGCGCCCGCGCGGGCGGCCAAGCAGGAAGACGAGGTCGCAATCACGGCCATCGAGTCAGACGACGCGGCGGCAGAACCTGTCGTCGCCGCGCCCGATCCGGACGCCGACAAGCTGCTGGCCCGGTCCGCGCTGCTGCAGGGCCAGATGCTGGACCTGAGCGCCCGCCTCGCCGACATGCAGCACCGTGTCCGCGCCTTCGAGCACCAGCAATACCTCGCCCTCGGCGAGGTGCTCCACGAATGCCTGCGGCTGCGCCGGGCGTACCTGCAGCTCAAGGCGGAGCGCTCCGGCGTGGCTGCCGACCTGGATGAAGCGCGCAAGGCCGACGAAGCCTTCGACACCTATCGCCGCACTGCCGAGGAGGCGGCCCAAGCACCGCCTGCGCTCGACGCCGACGCACTGGACGAACTGCGCAAGCTCTACCGCACGGCGGCGATGCGCTGCCATCCCGACCGCGCGGCGGAAGCGGACAAGGCGAGCGCGCACGGCTTCTTCGTGCGCGTGCAGGAGGCCTACCGGGCGCGTGATGCCGAGGCGCTGCGCCGGATCGTCGGCGAGATGAAGGCTGGTGCGGGGTCGCAGCGCGAGGGGCCGGCGGCGTCGCGGAACCACGCCGGGATCAGGGCCCGGGTCGGCGAACTGCAGAACCAGGTGGCGGACCTGATCCTCGCCGTGCAGACGCTGCAACTCGATCGCATCTACCGGCAGGCGGTGAGAATCGAGGACTGGGACGAATACTTCGCCCACGCCCGGGCGAAGTTCGAAGCCGAGTGCGACGCCTTGCGGGCCCAGATCGTCGCGCTCACGCGCGCAGGCGGGTGACCGGAATGGGCGCGATCAGGCGATGCGCAGTTGCACGGGTTGCGGCGGCGGATGATCGTCCGCGCCCGGCAATCCGGCTCTTGCTGCGATCCACTCGCGTGACCGAGGGGGCTGCCCGGCTGTCCGGGCGCGGCGACCCGGATGCACCACACAGGCCCCGCAGCCGGCCCTGGCGGCATGCTTGCAGCAGGCCGGCGTGCCAGCCTCGGCGATGGCTGCAGGAGCTGGCCTGAACAGCGCCTGCCGGGGGCTCGCCCGGTCGCGCGCGCGGACCGCTCGAACGCGGGCGCTCGCCACGGCAGTTTCCATGCAGATCGAATGCCGATTCCCTAGGCCGCAGGGGCAGGGGCTGGGGCGGGGGCTGGGGCTGACCGTCGCCCACGCCATCGTCGAGAGACACGGGGGGACGATCAGGCTCCGCAGCCTGGTCGGTCGCGGAACCGTCGTCCAAGTGCTGCTGCCGGCCGTCGCCGCAAACCCCGCCACCCCGGCGTAGGCTCGAGGCACGCCGGCGCTC
>JBFGUQ010000090.1:0-8151 GCA_041565515.1 Rhodocyclaceae bacterium
CGCGACCAGGAACTCCGGCTTGATCGAGCGGTGCTTGTTTTTCGCATAGTCGGGCTGCATCGGCTTCTCGGAAGCCGGATCGCTGACCTTTTCTTCGGTCTTGTCCAGCGACGCGAGCATTTCCGGCGTGCGCCGCAGAATCCACACCGGCTTGCCGCGCCACTCGACCGTCATCATTTCGCCAGGGGCAAGCTGGCCCACATCCGCCTCGACCGGCGCACCGGCTGCCTTGGCACGCTCGGACGGCGTCAGGCTGGCAACAAACGGCACCGCCGTCGCCACGACGGCCGCGCCGCCGGCAGCAGACGTCGCCAGCAGCAGGGTGCGGCGGCCGTTGTCCATCTTTTGATCAACGCTCATGACCCTCTTCCAGAAAAAGGAGAATGAAAGACCCGGATACAAATAACCGCAAGATTATATCGAAGTCACCGCAGCAGAGAAAGCGCAATGACGTAATCGATTGAGAAGGCAAGGATTTTTCCCGATCAATCGACCCTGGGGGCCTTCGAAAGCCCCTCTTCTGCGGCACTGCAGCAACCGTTACAGCGGCCGACGCTCGACGAGTGCCTGCGCGATCGTCCCGGTGTCCGTGTGTTCGAGCTCGCCGCCCACCGGAACGCCGCGCGACAGGCGACTGACCTTGAGACCGCGCGCCGCCAGCAAGGTCGATATGGTGTGGGCGGTGGCCTCGCCTTCGTTGGTGAAGTTGGTGGCGAGGATGACCTCCTCCACCACGCCGTCGGTGGCGCGGGCGATGAGCTTGTCGAGCTTGAGTTCGCGCGGGCCGATGCCGTCGAGCGGGGAAAGGCGCCCCATCAGCACGTAGTAGAGGCCGTTGTAGGACTGCGTCTGCTCGATCATCGCCAGGTCGGCCGGCATCTCCACCACGCAAAGCTGCCCGGCGTCGCGCCGCGGATTGGCACAGCGCTGGCAGATCGACTCCTCGGTGAAGGTGTTGCAGCGCTCGCAGTGCCGCAGCACCGCCAGCGCATGCGAAAGCGCGCCCGCCAGCCGCCCCGCGCCGCGCTGGTCGCGCTGCAGCAGGTGGTAGGCCATGCGCTGCGCCGACTTCGGCCCGACGCCCGGCAGGCAGCGCAGGGCCTCGATCAGCTCGTCGAGGCTCGAGGGCGTCATCGCCGCGTCGCGGTCAGAACGGAAGCTTCATGCCCGGCGGCAGGTTCAGCCCGGCGCTGAAGCCCGACATCTTTTCCTGCGTGGTGGTCTCGACCTTGCGCACGGCGTCGTTGAGCGCCGCGGCGACCAGATCCTCGAGCATTTCCTTGTCGTCCATCACCGAGTCGTCGATGTGGACGCGACGCACGTCGTACTTGCACGTCATCTGGACCTTGACCATGCCGGCGCCGGCCTGGCCCTCGACCTCGATGCTGGCAAGCTGGTCCTGCACCTTCTTCATGTTTTCCTGCATCTGCTGAGCCTGCTTCATCAGGCCGGCAATACCGCCTTTCATCATGGTGATGTCTCCGCGAGAGGGTTGAGAGTGTGGGAGGAAATCCGGAACCGGCGCGTCAGACCGGTCTGACGCTGTTTTCGAGCAGCGTCGCATCGAAGCGTTCGATCAGTTCGCGCACGAAGGGGTCGCCCTCCAGCGCGGCCACGGCCTCGGCGTGGCGCACCCGGCGATCGGCCTCGTCGGCCTGGGCCGGGGTTTCGCCGGCGATGTCGCCCACGTCGATCCTGAGCCGGATCGGTTCGCCGGCCGCGGCCGAGACCAGGTCCTGCAGCCGGTCGGCCGCGTTTCGGTTCATGTCGAACAGGTGACGGTGGGCGGCCGACAGTCGCAGCTTCAAGTCGCCGCCCTGCAGCCCCACCCACTCGCAATGCTGGGCGAGTTCGCGCACCAGTCCGCCGAGCGCCAGCGCACGCACCAGCCCGCGCCAGTCGCCTGCAGCCAGCAAGGCGGCGACCTCGCCCCCTGACTCCGGGGCGCGCGAATCGGGCGCGGCATGTGGCACGGTCGCCTCTGTCGGCGCTGGCCGGAGCGCCGGAGCTTGCGCCATGGGCGCGGCCTTCCGCGCCGGTGGCGAGTCGTCCTCGTCCCACGCCGCGGGCGCCGTATCGGACGACGCCTGGCCGGCGAGCGCCTCGGGCGGCAAATCCTCCCAGGGCGCGACGTCGCGCGCCGGCGACCGCGGGACCTGCGGCTGGCCTTTCGGTTCGGCCATGGCAACCGGCTCCGCGGCAACCGGGGCGCGCACCGTTGCCGACCGGGGAGCCGGTGGCGGCGAGAATGCCGTCGGCGCCGCCGACGGAGAGCCGACCGGCCCCGCCGGCACCCGTCCGGCGGGCGCGGCAGCGGGGACGGAACGCGCATGTCCCGCTCCACCGCCGTCGGCGTGGCCCGGCGCACCCAGCGCCGGCGGCTGCTCCGGCCTGAACGCATGCAGGCGCAGCAGGGTCATGGTGAAACCGGTGTATTCGTCTGGCGCCAGCGCAAGCTCGTCGCGGCCATGAACCGCGATCTGGTAGGCGAGTTGCAGGTACTCGGCGTCGAAGCTTTCGGCATAGGCGGCGATCCGCGCCCTTTCCGCCTCGTCGGCGATCGCGGTCGGCGCATATTGTGCAAGTGCGATGCGATGCACCAGCGTCGCCAGCGACTGCAGTGCCGCATCGAAGGACAGGCTGCGTGCCTCCATGCCGTCGGCCACCGCCAGCAGCGCCGGCACGTCGGCCGCGGCCAGCCCGTCGAGCACGGCATAAAGGTGGTCCTCGCCCACCGTGCCGAGCATGTGCGTGACCTGCTCCTCCTCCACCTTGCCCGCACCGTGCGCAATCGCCTGGTCGAGCAGCGACAATGCATCCCGCATGGACCCGCTGGCCGCCTTGGCCAGATGGCGCAGCGCACCCGCCTCGAAGGGGATGGCCTCGGCCTCGAGGATGCGCGTGAGGTGGTCGACGATATGCCCCTGCGGCATCTGCTTGAGATTGAACTGCAGGCAGCGCGACAGCACCGTGACCGGGATCTTCTGCGGGTCTGTGGTGGCGAGAATGAACTTGACGTGCTCGGGCGGCTCCTCGAGCGTCTTCAACATGGCGTTGAAGGCATGGCCGGTAAGCATATGCACTTCGTCGATCATGTAGACCTTGTAGCGCCCCTGCACCGGCGCGTACACGGCCTTGTCGAGCAGCGACGCCATGTCGTCGACGCCACGATTGGACGCCGCGTCCATCTCGACATAGTCCGGAAAGCGGTCGGCGTCGATCGCACGGCAGGCATCGCACTGCCCGCAGGGTTCGGCAGTGACGCCGGTCTCGCAGTTCAGTGCCTTCGCCAGGATGCGGCTGATCGTCGTCTTGCCCACGCCACGCGTGCCGGTAAACAGCCAGGCGTGATGCAGCCTGCCGGTCGCGAGCGCGTGCGTCAGCGCGCGGACGACGTGCTCCTGACCGACCAGCGTACCGAAGGATTTCGGCCGCCATTTCCGCGCGAGAACCTGATAGCTCATGGGCACCGATTCTAGCAGAGGCGCCGGCGCCGCCCGGCGCGAAAGCACGTCGCCATGCCATAGCAAAGGGCAATTATTTCCATAATATCAATCCATTTGAGCTATTGAAATCCGGATTCTAGGATAAGCCTGCGAACGGGCACTTCCGGCCCGAAACGGAGTATCGACGATGAACCGGTGCACATTCGACTACCGCACGCTGTTCGACATCCTGTGTGCGGTCTGCGCGGACCGGGCGCTCGCGGCCTGAACCGGCGCGCGAAACCGCCTCTAGAACGACCCCTCCCGAGACGCGGGCACTGCAGGCACAGCCCATTGTCTATGCTGAAGAGACGCCTCAGGGGCGGGGAGCATGGCGCGTTCCCCGTCCGCCGATAACGCAACCGCCTCAACCACTGGCAAGGCATGGGGGCAGGGATGGAACAGGCACACTACGACAGCTCATCGACCACGCACCGGCCGGCAGCCCGGACCTTGCGCTCGTTGCGACCGCTTCGCCGGGGCGCGGCCGCGACGCAGGCGCTCGCAGGTTTGCTCGGCCAGGCCGACATCCGGGTAGACGGCAAGCGACCGTGGGACATGCTCATCCATCACCCGCACACCGCCGAGCGCATCCTCGCCCGTGGCAGTCTCGGCATGGGCGAGAGCTACATGGAAGGATGGTGGGATTGCGCCCGCCTCGACGAGCTCATCGCCCGCATTCTCGCCGCCCGCCTGGACGAAAAGGCAGGTTCGCGAGAACTGATCCTGCGGGGCCTGCGTGCCCGCCTGTTCAACCTGCAGGACCTCAGCCGTTCATGGCGTGTCGGCGAAGTGCATTACGACATCGGCAACGACTTCTTCGAGGCCATGCTCGACCGCCACATGGCCTATACCTGCGGCTACTGGGCACGGGCGGACAATCTGGACGACGCCCAGGCTGCGAAGCTCGACCTCATCTGCCGCAAGCTCGACCTGCAGCCGGGCATGCGCCTGCTCGACATCGGTTGCGGATGGGGCAGCCTGATGAAATTCGCCGCCGAGCACTACGGCGTGGGCTGCGTCGGCCTCACCATCTCGCGCGAACAGGCCGAACATGGCCGTCAGCGCTGCCAGGGCCTGGCCATCGAGTTCCAGTTGCAGGACTACCGCGAGTTCAACCGCAGCGGCGACGAGCGTTTCGACCGCGTCGCCTCGGTCGGCATGTTCGAGCATGTCGGACACAAGAATCATCACGCCTTCTTCACGGTTGCCCGGCGCAGCCTGGCCGCCGACGGGCTCTTCCTGCTCCATACCATCGGCAAGAACCTGCGCGCCACCGTCACCGATCCCTGGATCGACCGCTACATCTTCCCGAATGGCGATCTGCCATCGCTCGGCCAGATCGCCGACGCCTCGGAGTCCAGCTTCATCATCGAGGACGTGCATAACTTCAGCGCGGACTACGATCGCACGCTGATGGCGTGGAACGAGCGCTTCGAGTGGGCCTGGCCGCGCTTCGCCGCACGCTACGGCGAGCGCTTCCGCCGCATGTGGCGCTACTACCTGCTTGCCTGCGCCGGGACTTTTCGCGCGCGCTCCAGCCAGCTGTGGCAAATCGTGATGTCGCCGGAGGGCGTCAGGGGCGGCTACCGGCGCCCCGAGTGATTCTTTCCAGCTATCGAAATCATCCTTGCGTTCAATTGGCGCTATGAGACGGGCGCTTCCATACTGAAGTCGTCACCGGGCGGTCGCGTCCGCCGGGGACGTCACGGAGGAGCCCGATCATGATTGCCACAGTCGCCCGCCTGTACTTTCAGCCCGACAACCCCGCCAGCGCCGTGCGTGCGATGGGCGCCTGGGTGATCGCCCTTGCGGGATTCGCCGCCCTGCTCGCGCAAGCGGTCGGCGGTGTCGACACGGTAGCGCTGCCGATGTCCGACGCGCTGGCGGGCGGCGCGATGGCGGCGACGGCCACCGCACTGGGCGCCGTTCCCCTGCTGGTCATGCGTCGCATCCGCGCGGGCGTGCAGGGCATGCTGCTCGGCTTCGGCGCCGGGGTGATGCTGGCCGCCAGCGTCTTCTCGCTGCTCTTGCCAGCCTTCGCGGCGGCACAGGCGCAGGGCGCCTCCGCCACCAGCGCCGCCCTCCTCGTGGCCGCAGGCCTGGGCATCGGCGCCGCCGTATTGCTGGCGATGGACCGTGCGCTGCCCCACGAGCATGCACCGGGCGGTTCCCGCAACGGCAAGGCCGTATGGCTGTTCGTTTTCGCCATCGCGGTGCACAACATCCCGGAAGGGCTGGCGATCGGCGTCGCCTCCGGTGTCGACGGCAGCGGCAATGCGGTGGCCACCGGCATCTCCCTGCAGAACGTGCCCGAAGGCCTGATCGTTGCGATCGCGCTCGTCACCGCCGGCTACTCGCGCCTGTTCTCTTTCGCGATCGCGGCCGCCTCGGGGCTCATCGAACCGGTCGCGGCGGTGGTCGGCTCGATGATGGTCGCGGCTTCGGCGGCGATGCTCCCCTGGGGCCTGGCGGGCGCGGCCGGCGCGATGCTGTTCGTGGTCAGCCACGAGATCATCCCCGAATCGCACCGCCGCGGCCACGAGACGCTTGCCACCGGCGGCCTCGTGTTCGGCTTCGTCGCCATGATGCTGATGGACAGGCTGCTCGGTTGAGCGCGGAGGAACAGGCAAAAAAAGGGCGTCACCACGAGGTGACGCCCTTTTTCATGTTCGGGGTGGCGAGCCTGACCCCCGGCACTTGCAGGGAACGGCTGTGGCTGCTGCCTTCCGGCCCTGACCAGGTTCACCGCGCTGCAATGCGGGGAGACCCGCCACGACCGGCATTGTAGCAGTTAGCGGCCAGGCCTTGCGCAGCTTCTCGCTCTGGCCCTGCGGACCCGCGGCGCCCTGCCCTCAGGCCTTCAGTTCGGGGAAATCCTCCTCGAAAAACTCCAACGCACCACGCTCGCCGGCCTTGCGGCCCGCTTCCGCCTTGCGCAGCTCGACGCGGCGGATCTTGCCCGAGATGGTCTTCGGCAGGTCGGAAAATTCAAGCCGGCGGATGCGCTTGAACGGCGCCAGCCTGTCGCGCGTGAAGGCGAAGATGTCCCTCGCCAGTTCCTTGCTCGGCTCGAAGCCGGGGGCGAGGATGACGCAGGCCTTGGGCACGGCCAGGCGCACCGGATCGGGGCTTGGCACGACCGCCGCTTCGGTCACCGCGGGATGTTCGATCAGGACGCTCTCGAGCTCGAACGGGCTGATGCGGTAGTCGGAAGCCTTGAACACGTCGTCGGCGCGGCCGACGTAGGTGATGTAGCCGTCGGCGTCGATGCTGGCGACGTCGCCGGTGCGGTAGTAGCCGTCGCGCATCACCGCGGCGGTCTTGGCCTCGTCGCCGGCATAGCCGGTCATCAGGCCGACCGGGCGATGCTCGCCGAGCACCAGCGACACTTCGCCTTCGACCGCGGGTTTGCTCTCGGCGTCGATCAACGCCACCTTGTAGCCGGGCAGCGGCCGCCCCATCGAGCCTGCCTTCAGCGGCTGGTCGGGCGTGTTGCCGATCAGCGCGGTGGTTTCGGTCTGGCCGAAGCCGTCGCGGATCGTGATCCCCCAGGCCCTCCTGACCTGCTCGATGACCTCCGGATTGAGCGGCTCACCGGCACCGATGAGCTCGCGCAAGGCCGTCTTCACCGCGGCCAGGTCCTGCTGGATCAGCATCCGCCACACGGTCGGCGGCGCACACATCGTGGTGATCTGGCACTTCACGAGCACGTCGAGCAGCGCCTTCGCGTCGAAGCGGCCGTAGTTGTAGAGGAATACGCAGGCACCGGCGTTCCAGGGCGCGAAGAAACAGCTCCAGGCATGCTTGGCCCAGCCGGGCGAGCTGATGTTCATGTGGCGGTCGCCCGGCTTGAGGCCGATCCAGTACATCGTGGACAGGTGGCCGACCGGGTAGGACTGATGGGTGTGCTGCACCAGCTTGGGCTTGGAGGTGGTACCCGAGGTGAAGTACAGCAGCAGCGGATCCTCCGCCATGGTCACGCCCTCGGGCGTGAATACCCCGGACTCGGCACGGGCGTCGTCGAAGCACTTCCAGCCCTCGGCGGCATCGCCCACGCAGATGCGGGTGAAGCTGCCGGGAAGGTCGGCGAACTTGTCGATGTGGGCCCGGCCGACCACCGCATGTCTGACCGCGCCGCGCTCGACGCGATCGACGAGATCGTCCGGGCTGAGCAAGGTGGTGGCGGGGATGACCACGGCGCCGAGCTTGATCGCAGCGAGCATGGTCTCCCACAGCGGCACTTCGTTGCCGAGCATGATCAGGATGCGCTCTCCGCGCTTCACGCCCTGGGCACGCAGCCAGTTGGCGACGCGGTTCGAGCGCGCGGACATCTCGGCGAAGGAGAGCTTCGCCTCGCGGCCGTCCTCCTCCACGATCCACAGCGCGGGCTGGTCGTTGCCCGCGGCCATCGCATCGAAGTAATCCAGCGCCCAGTTGAACTCGCGCAGGACCGGCCATTTGAAACCGGCGTAGGCGGCAGCGTAGTCGCTGCGATGCGCGAGCAGGAAATCACGCGCCTGGAGGAATTCGGCAACAGCTGTCATGGCAGTCTCCTTTTCTTCGTATAGTCATCTAACATGTATGCAGCGAGCATCCACTGGCCGGAAGTTCGGCACTATATTACGTTAACGTAAAGGTCATACAAACCAAGCATCGCTTGGTC
>JBFGUQ010000091.1:0-8123 GCA_041565515.1 Rhodocyclaceae bacterium
CTCCCCCTTGCGCCGCCGTCCGCCCCTCGGTGCCGCGGGCGCGGTCGGACGGACGGCACGCGCGAGCAGGCGAACCACGTCGAGGTCGGCGAGGCCGACGCTGTCCCAGAAGTTCGGGTTCTCTTCGTTGCGCCGGGCGAGGGCCTCGGCAACGCGAACCAGCTCCGCTTCGAGCTCGTCCGGCGACGGTCCGGCGAGGGCGGGGTCGAGGCGCTGCGCCAGCAGGTGCGCCGTGCCCCAGTTGGTGAAGGCGTAGCTCCCGGCGCGACCGCCATGTTCGAAGGCCTTGCGGTAATGCGCCGCCATGCGCTTCAGCGCCGCCAGCCGGCCCTTGTCGTCGGCTTCGAGCAGCGCCAGGCGCTTGCAGGCGCTGCCGAGCAGGTTCAGGCGCTCCTCGGTGGCGGCGCGGCGGCACAGGATGTCCAGCTCGGCGATCGCCTGCTCGATGATCTCGCGACGCGATGCGCGCTCCTGCCCGGCGTCCGGGCTGCCGCCGGCGCGCAGGCGCAGCCAGCTCTCGGCTGCGTGGCGGGCACTGAAGTTGGCGTGCTGCTCGATGACGCGGACCGGGCAGTCGCCGCGCGAGGCCGACAGGGCGCGCTCGAGCCAGTCCATCGCCGTCTCCCAGAAGTGCGCCTCGCCCCAGGCGAAGCCCATCGCGGCACATACCTCGGCCGACTGCAGCCAGCGCTCGCGCTGCGGTTCGGGGACGCGCTCGAGCAGGGCGGCGATGCGGCCGGCGGTGGCATCGTCCGGTCCGGCGGCGCCGCCGTCGGCCTTCAGCGTCGCGGTGAGGTTGTCGAGGTCGGCGACCAGTTCGGCGGCGGCGCTGTAGGGCGAGGGCGTGCGCGCCCGCCCCGGGCCAGCGCGCGTGAGGCGGTAGCTCGGGTCGCCGTAGCATTGGTAGGCGCCCCAGGTGTTCACGCCGGGGAAACGCAGCCAGATCCCCTCGCGCGCGATGCGCACCGCCTCGCCGAAGGACGCGCCGTCGAGCATGCGGGCATAGAAGGTCTCGGCGAAGGCCAGCGCCGCGCCGTCGTCGACCGCCCAGCCGGCGGCCACGACCGCGCGCACGCCCATGCGTATGAACTGGACGCCGAGGTTCGCCGCCAGCGCCCCGCGGTCGCTCGCGCCGCCGGCCTGCGTGCGGCCGAGGTGGCAGCAGTTGATGAACACGAGTTCGGGCACCCAGCGCATCTGCTCGATATCGCCCGGTGTCAGGAAGGCCTCGCGTCCGATCACCATGCCGGATACCGGCTTGACCGCGCGTTGCCGCGCTGCGCCCGTTTCGTCGCAGGGCTCGGCATTCGCCAGCGGCACAGGCAGCGGATACTCGTGCTCGCCATGCCCGGCCAGATGGAGGATGCGCCAGGCGTCGCGGTGCAGGTTCTCGATGATCGCCTCGCTCTTCTCATCGACGCACTCGCGCACGTGCCAGTCGCGTCCGCCCAGCAGCGCGGCGACCTTCTGTGCCTCCTGGCGCGCGCCGGGCAGGTCGTCGAACTTGTCCCAGCCGTCGAGATCCGGATTGCCCACCACCAGGGCACAAGCCTCGAAGGCGTGGGCCGGGCGGGCGCGGAACTCGGCGGTCTTGAGCTGGCGGATCAGGCCGGCCCTCACCGCCGGCGGGCGCTCGCTGTCGCCCCAGCGGTTCTCCAGCAGTTCCCACGGGTAGCGCGCCGAGCACTCGTCGACCAGCAGCACCAGGTCGCTCTGGCGCGGCGCGGCCTCCTTGAGCGGCAGCGGCAGCAGCATCTCGAACAGCGTGCGCGCGGCTTCGGGGTTGGCCCGGGCCGAGCGCGAGGCCTGCGCGATGAAGGACTCGGCCAGCGCCAGCTGGCCGGTGGCGAGGGTTTCCTCGGCGCGTGCGCGGTCGGTGGCGAAGATGAAGCGCAGCGCGTCGCGGCGGTTGTCCTCGGCGACGATCTCGAGGCGATGCCACCAGTCCGGGGCCTCGTCGAAGCGCACCCTGCGCCGACCTGCGCGCCCGCACTCCACCTGCTGCGCCGGCCAGCGCAGCACGGCGGCGAACTCGTCGATCGAAAGGATCTGGCGCAGGCCTTCGGCGGCCGAAATCGCGATGTCCTCGAAGAGCTCGAGGAACTCCAGCCGGTCGATGGTGACGCGGCCGTCCATCTCGGCGTCGACCAGGCGCGCGTTCGCGGCGACGGCCCCGCGCACGATGGCCTCGACCGAATCGCGCACCGCCATGCCGCCGGCGCCGGTGCCCACCAGCAGGCAGGAGACGGCCGCCCGGCGCGGGCTGTCGGGCGGGCCGAAACGGACATCCGGCCACTGCGCCACCTGCAAGGCATATTCGAGCAGGGCGGCACGCACGCCGGCTTCGAGCAAGCCCGGGCTCAGGTCGCCGACCTGGCCGAGGCCGACGACGATGGCGCCACCGGGTTTCGCGTTGCGGCGATGGTCGAAGAACAGCGCATGGGTACCGAGCCGTCCCGGGTAGATGCCGAGTTGCTGGCGGTGCGACAAGGCCCCGTCGAGCCGGTCGTCGAGCGCCTTCTCGGCGCTGACGATGGTGTCGCCCTGGTAGTGGCCGACCAGGATCGGATGGCGGGCGTAGGACAGGTCGCCGTGGCGCACGCTGATCTCTATCGTCGGCACCGGCGGGCGCTCGTCGGCCGCCTCCTGCGGCAGGCCACCACCGAAACCGAGCGTGCGCAACTGAGCCTCGGCCGGGATGCCGTCGGCCGGCGGCGTTGCGGGCAGGATGAAGGTGTCGGGTTCTCCCGCCGCGGCGCGCTTGCGCGCCGGCGGGCTCGCCGGCAGGCGCGAGGTGGCGCCGGTCTGCAGCAGCTCGAGGTAGGCGGCGAAAGCGCCCTTTTGCGCGCACATTGCATCGTGGGCGGTGTCCTCGAGGTACCACATCGGCACCCCCGGCAGGCGCCCCGAGGCCCAGGTGACGGTGCCGTCGCCGTCGCGGCTGGCGACGAAGTCGAGGCGTTTGCGCTGCTGGAACCAGCCCAGGCCATCGTCGTAATCGGCGAACTGGTAGTCGATCACCGTGGCGGGCTGGCAGCCGGCGACGTAGCGCATCAGCGCAGGGTCGGGCGCTGCCGCGCGCAGGGCCTGCCAGGTCTTGCGTGCGCCCTGCAGCGCCCGGGCGTCGGCGAGCTTCCAGCGCGCCTGGGTGGTGGACTTGATCGCCTGCCAGCGCGCGGTGTCGGCGAAATCCGGGTCCTCGGGGGCGAAGGGCAGCAGCTCGAGCAGGCCGGGATAGCCGCCGACGAGGTTCACGATGTCGTCGGTGTCGCGGGTGAAATCGAGCAGCGACAGCTTGGCCTGCGTCGGATTGAAGCCGGTGAGCCAGCGCACCGCCTCGTAAGAGCCGAGGTTGGGCGTGCCCAGCATCAGGAAGCGGCTGTTGGGCAGGCGCGCGACGCGCTGCCACAGCGCCGCGCCACGACCGCCGTCGGCGATCATCGCGCGCACCACCAGGCCGCCCATCGAATGCGCCACGATGTGCACCGGCTGGGCGTTGCGTTCGGCCTCCGGCAGCCACTGCTCCAGCACCTCGGCAAGCTTCGCCGCCGAATCGCGCACCGACAGTCGCCAGTCGTAGGCGAACATGTGCACGCGGTGGCTGTGGGCGAGGAACTCGAGCAGCGGGCCGTAGAAGTCGTCGATCAGCCTGTCGGGCACGACATCGGTCGCGCCCATGGCGATGTCGCCGAGGCCGCCGCGCAGCAGCGCCCAGTAGTTGAGCCAGACATGCTTGCCGCCGGCCCGCAGGTGGCTGCCCAGGGTGCCCGGCACCACGACCGCCAGCGGGCGCGCGCCGCCGGCGCTGAGGCTGCGCGCCACCGCCTCGCGCCAGCGCGGCGGCGCATGCTGGGCGGATTCGATCGGCAGGAAGCCGCCGTCCTCGTCGTCGGCGCGGGTCAGGCCCGCCAGCAGCCAGTGCACGCTGCGCGCATTGCGGAAGTAGGCGAAGTGATTGACCTCGCCGCCCTTGTCCTCGCGAAAACGTGCGCCCTTGTCCGTGCGGCGCAGGCCACCGGACATGGAGCCGGTATTGACCACGAGGTCGTGATCCGAACCGTAGAACCAGTCGGTGGCGACGAGCTTGATGCGCTGCCACAGCGAATCGCCCTCGATGTCGCCGGCGATGACCGACAGGTCGGCGCGGGTCACGAGGTCCGGGTGGTGCAGCAGCCGGGTCAGCGCAGAGCCCGGCATCATCGCCTCGAGGCCGGGCAGGGTGCGCGGGTCGGTGCGCTCCTTCAGCACCGCAAGGAGGAAATCGAGGCCGTCGGCGAACAGGCCCTCGCCGGTGACGCGACCGGCGAGGAAGTCGAGCGTCGACAGGAAGCGATCGAGCCGCCCCGAGGCCAGCGTGGTGCCGCGCGCCGGGCAGGCGACGCGCACGAAGCGCTGCACCGTGAGCTTCTTGCTGCGCAGCACGCGCAGCAGCTTCGCCAGGCGGGCGCGGTCGGCATCGTAGGCCGCGTCGCGCTCCTTCGCGGCGTCCTTCTGCAGTGGCGCCAGGCCGAGCTGCTCGGCGATCGTCCGGTCGGCGGCGAACACCGTCTTCAGCAGCGCCGGCGTCAGGACCGCATCGACGCCGTCGCAATCGCCCAGGCAGAGCAGTTCGCCAACCATTCCGCCGCGCGAGTGGCTCACCAGGTGCAGGGTCGCGCCCTCGGGCAGGCGCTCGGCGAGTGCCAGTGCGTTGGCGATCGGGCTCTCGGTGACGCTGCGGTGTTCGAAGGTGAAGACGCGTTCGCCATACAGGCGCCCGAGGCGCTCGCGCGCATTGCGGCCGGCTTCGTTGTCCTCGGCCCAGAGCTTGCCGAAAGCCCCCTCGCAGCTCGATGCCGTGCCATGCACGAAGACCAGGATCGGGCCGGCGTCGGTCGCGATCGGCGCCTTCTCGGCGAGCGGCACCAGCTCGAAGGCGTCGCCGAGGCTGCAGCGATAGAGCCCGGGTGGCCCGGCCTTCAGCCGCTTCTCCTCGAACCAGGCGCCGAGCCCGCGTGCGGCCTTCTCGCCCAGGTCGACGCCGAAGAAATCCAGCACCTTGATGCCCAGCCCGAGCAGGCCGCGCTCGCCGCGGGCGGGCCCGCCACCGGCCCGGGAGGGCGCGAGCACATCGAACTCCCAGGCGACGCCGCCGTCGCGCGACAGGCCGCGGCGGCCGTGCTCGCGCACCAGGCTGTCGGCGCGGCTCCACAGCACGAAGCCGTTTTCCAGTTCGACGCGCACCAGTTCGTCGGCCTTGACCTCGAGCTCGTCGGTGACGCCGTCGCGGGCGCGGCCGGGCAGCAGCCGGCGGCCGCTGCGCACGGTGATGCCGCTGCCGACGGGGAGGGTCTTGGGGTCGAGTTCGGAGGTCTTGCCGCGGATGGAGTAGCTGCGCTCGGCCATCTGGCTCTCCGCCTCAGTCGAACACGGCCATGCGGCGGGCGGTTCGCGTGCCGAAGATCTGTGGCTCCTGGGGCAGCCTGGTGGAGGGGAGGTACTTGCGGATGGCCGCGTGCCACTGCTCGTAGTTCTGCGGCTTGTTCTGGCGCAGGGTCTTCAGGGCATAGAAGGTGAAGGCGCCGTTGGGGCGGCCGGCGAAGCTGGTGTCCCAGCTGAACTCCTCGTCACGGCAGCCCGACAGCAGCAGGTCGCCGCCGGTGCGGCGCATGCCGCCGATCAGGGTGAGCGCGCGGGCGCGCGGCGCGGCAGGCAGGGTGCCGGGCTTCATCCACGCCGCCGGCGGCAGGAAGCGCGCGCGTGGGCCGCCGGGGTCGAGGTCGCTCTCGTCGCCGCGCGTGACCGAGCCGGAGTGGCAGCTGTCGGAGATCAGCAGCAGGCGCACGCCCGCGGCGCGGCGGTCGAACAGGGCGCGGATGTCGTCGTCGATCAGCGCGCCGGCGGTGGCGATGTCGTGTGGGCAAAGCGCCTCGTCGCGGCCATCCGGTTCGTCGCCGTCGGTGTCCTCGACCCAGGTGCCGTGGCCGGAGTAGGTGAATACGACCGTGTCGCCCTTCTGCGCGCCGTCGATCAGGTCGCGCAGCGCCTTCACCATCGCCGCGTGCGTGGCCTGGGCGTCGATCAGCGAGCTGACGCCGAAGCCGAGGGACTGCAGCATCGCCGCCCAGTCGGCGGCGTCATTGACGCAGCCGGAGAGGTCGCTGTCGGTGCCGGGATAGTCGTTGATGCCGATGCAAAGCGCGCGTTTGGCCATGGCTCGTCTCCTGCGAATGGGATGGCAGGCCGATGCCCGGTCTGCGCAGGGTCATGGCCGACTCCGTTCAACATAGCGCAAGGGCATGACATGCGCCAGCGCACGGGGCGATCTGCACCGGCGCGCCGCCGTACCGCAGCTCTTCGGCTTCCAGGTGACCGCGGCGGTCGCCACCGCTACAGCGCGGCGGCCAACTCGCGTGTCAGCTCGGCGGCTGGCACCCGCCGGCAGCCGCGCGCGTTCTGGCCCGCCCACAGCGGCGAGAAGTCGCCCGAGCCGCGTGCCTCGGCGCTCGCCCGCAGCGGGGCGATGGCCCCGACCGCGAGCGGGAAGGCCGGCAGGTCGCGGCGCATCGGCCCCAGTTCCCTGACGACGCGGTTGACGATGTCCCGCGCCGGGCGGCCGGTGAACAGGTTGGTCAGCGCCGTATGGCGCGCGCCGTCCCCCGCCAGCGCGGCCCGATGCACCGCGCTGGTGTGCGCTTCGGGACACAGCAGGTAGGCCGTGCCGACCTGGACTCCCGCCGCGCCCAGCTTCATCGCGGCGGCGACGCCCTGCGCGTCGGCGATGCCGCCGGCGGCGATCACCGGGACGCGCAGCGCGCGCGCCATTTGCGGCACCAGGGCGAAGGTTCCGACCTGGGTGCTGATGTCGTCCGACAGGAAGATGCCGCGATGCCCGCCGGCCTCCAGGCCCTGGGCGATGACCGCGTCGACGCCATGGGCCTCGAGCCAAAGCGCCTCCTCGACCGTGGTCGCCGAGCACAGCACCTTGGCGTCGAGGGCCCGCACGTGAGCGAGCAAGGCGGCCGAGGGCAGGCCGAAGTGAAAGCTCACCACCCGCGGCCTGAATTCGTCCAGCACCGCGGCCATTTCGGCACTGAACGGCGCGCGCACCGGTCCGGGCGGAAGCCTGGCGGCGTCGATGCCGAACTCGGCGTAATAGGGCGCGAGCGCATGTCGCCATGCCGCGTCGCGCTCGGCGTCGGGCGTCGGTTGCGCATGACAGAAGAAATTGACGTTGAAGGGCTTGTCCGTCTGCGCCCTGATCGCCGCCAGTTCGGTGCGCAGGGCGTCTGCGCCGAGCATGGCGCAGGGCAGCGAGCCCAGGCCGCCTGCATTGGACACGGCGACGGCCAGCTCGCTGCCCTGTACGCCGGCCATCGGCGCCTGGATGATCGGCAAGTCGATGCCGAGGAGTTCCTGCATTGTCATCGTTTCGGCTCCACTGGAATCCGTCGCGCGTCCCCTGTCGTTCGAGCGCAGCGCGTATCGGCGATTCGGCTCGCGCCGCGCCCTTGTCTGCTTCGAGCATAGCGAACGAGCGGCGTGCCGCAAGCGCCTGCGCCGACGGCGGTCGTGGCGCGATCACGGCATGCCGAGCATCGCAGCGAGATAGTCGAAGAACACGGTGTACAGCACGATCGGCAGGGGCAGGCCGAGCACCAGGCCGAGGACGTAGTGGCGCAGGCGCACGCCCGACAGCGCCAGGGCGTAATTCAGCGCCGGCGCCGTCTGGAACAGCGTGCGCAGGCAGAACTGGCTCCACACCGGCCTCGAGTCGAGCTGCGCCAGCAGGCGCCGGGCGATCCTGCCCTGCAGCGCGCGCAGGGCATTGCCGCCGAGCAGCCGGATCACGAAGTAGGTCACCACGCAGGAGATGCAGGCCGCGACATAGGTCACCGCCGCGCCGCGAATCTCGCCGAGCGACAGCACCGCGGCGGCGAGGAAGATCCAGCCCGGGATCTGGATCAGGTTGCCGAGCGCGAACAGCAGGATGAAGGTGAGGACGCCGGTGAGCGGATGCTCCTCGAAGCGGGATCGCACTTGGTCCAGGGCGAACTGCTCGCGGATGCCCGCGAGCTCGACGACGATCGTCAGCGTGGCGAGGAAGAGCAGCACCAGGAGGAGGCGGAAATGGCGCCGCAACA
>JBFGUQ010000092.1:0-8057 GCA_041565515.1 Rhodocyclaceae bacterium
AGGCCGAGGAAGTCGAGCATGGCCAGGCGATCGACGCGCCAGGGCCGGACGCCCGCATACACGCTCGCGATGCTCGCGCCCATGCTGTGCCCGACCAGGCGCACGGGCCGATCCGGCGAGTAGTGCGCAAGCAGGCAGTCGAGATCGGCGTAGTAGTCGGGAAACCAGTACGGACGGGACAGCCAGTCCGAGCCCCCGTAGCCTCGCCAGTCCGGCGCGATCACGTGCCAGGTCTGCCGGAACGCGTCGACGACGAACTGGAAGGTCGCGGAGGCGTCCATCCAGCCGTGCAGCAGGAAGAGCTCGGGCGCGCCTGCCGGGCCCCAGTGGCGGACGTTGTAGCGCAGGCCGCGAACATCGACCTGCTCGGTTGTGGAATCGATCCTGCTCATCATGTGTCCTCCCGCACTCCGCGCGCCATTCCGTCAACAGTGCCGGCTGCATGCCGTCGCGCCGACATGACCCGCTCCGGCACCCGGTCGGAACCTCGCGCTCATTCAGGCCCAGCCTCGCGATAAAGGGCGCAGGCGGCGATCCGGCGCTCGATCCGGCGCATCATGTTCTCGTATGCGGGCTCGCCAACCCCGCCGAATCGGCGGCGAAATTGCGCCTCCGACAGAAACTCGGGCAGGTTCGCCAGTCTCGGCATCATGTCCTCCTCCGTCGCCCCGCCGGCGAGGCGGCGCTGCAGGCGGCGGGCGTTGTCGGCCGAGCGCGTGGCGAACTCGCCGAATACGGTGCCGGCGCGGTCCGCGGCGAGATCCTTGAAGCTGAAGCCGCTGCCGCCGCGCGAATCCTCCACTTCCTTGTACAGGCCGATCGCATCGGCCAGCGGGCTGCCGGCAAAGGCTGCCAGCGCCGCCGAAACGGTGAAATGCTGGGCCAGATCGTGCCGGCCCGACAGGGTCACCCAACGCCTTGCGGGCAGGGACCACTCCCGCGCCTGCGGCACGAACGCGGTGATCCCGATGCCGCTCGTGTAGGCGGCGACCACCGCGATCAGCGCCCGACTCTCCGCCTGCGGATCGGCGCCGCCGCGCTCGACGGCAAGCTCGGCCAGCGGCGCCAGCAAGCGCGGCAGCGGCAGCGCGCCCTGCGTGCCGCCCTCGCCTACGATCTGCACCAGGCGCTCGTGATAGCGCTTCAGGCGCTCGCGGTCGGCCGGCGGGAGGGCTGCGCTGCGCAGGCGGTCGGGCAGGTCTTCCTGCCACGCATAGGTCACCCGCAGGCCGCCGTCGTCGATCGCGACGCGACGGATCGTATCCACGACAAGCCGATACTCCGCTTCCGACGTCATCGCCCGCGCAGCCCCCTCGAGCGCCAGCCTGCCCACCCATGCCGGCACCACCAGCCGGCCGATCGACAAGGCGTCGAGCACAGGCAATCCCGCGCTCTCGCGCAGGCTGATGGCGACATTCATGAAGCGTCCGAAGGTCTGCTGCGGCAGCTCGATGCTGACTGCAATCTTCACCGTGTCCGAGGCGAGGTCGATGCGCGCGCT
The DNA here is from genome assembly GCA_041565515.1 of Rhodocyclaceae bacterium. Classification (GTDB taxonomy): domain Bacteria; phylum Pseudomonadota; class Gammaproteobacteria; order Burkholderiales; family Rhodocyclaceae; genus Thauera. Next base: position 1,502 of record JBFGUQ010000092.1, read on the forward strand.
GCTGCCGCCACCGTAGCGGTGGGCCAGATAGTTGGCGGCAAGATCGAGCTCGCTCGCGCTGAGCCTGATTTCGCGCACGCCGCCACCGCCGAGCCGGCGTGGGTCGTGCGCCTCGAGGAGCCGCTTCGCCTGCTCGACGTGGCCGGGCGTGAGCTCGGCGGATCGGGCGACCGACGGCCTGTCCTCGAGGCACAGGAGCACTGCCGCGACGAGCGCGAGCGGGACGAGGATGAAGACGAGCGCGATCGTCGACAGCAGGATTCGCCTCATGGCCGCCATGGTACCGATTCCCCTGGCCGGCGATCGCCATCCGCGACGGGAGGCGGGCGCCGTCGCGGGTGCCCGACCGTATTCCGCCGCCTGCCGCAACGGCCCCGGCCCCATGCAGTGTGCCGGTTCGCGTCCACCCGCGAACCATCTGCGGTGCGCCCCCGCGTCACGCCGATGTGCCGACCTCGACGAGCTTCAATACGCCGCGCAGGCGGGGACGCTGAACGATCAGGTCAGCCAGGGTCACGCCATCGAGCGAGCCGAGAAAAGCCTGGAGCGCGTTACTGAAGGCGGTCTTGAGCCGGCAGCCGGGGGCGAGCAGGCAATTCCCGTCGGCACGAAAGCAGTCGACCAGGTCGAAGCCGGGCTCCATTCGGCGCACGACGTCACCGACCACGATCTCTTCGGCAGGCCGCTTCAGGCGCAGGCCGCCGCCCTTGCCGCGCACGCCATCGACGAAGCCGTCGGTGACGAGCTGATTGACGATCTTCATGAGGTGGCTGCGCGAGATATCGAATCGCTCCGACACCTCCTTCACCGTGACCAGGCGCTCGGGGCAGGCGCCGAGGTAGATCAGGACGCGCAAGGCGTAGTCGGTGTGCTGGGTGATGTGCATCGCCTTCTCCGGGGGAGCGACCGCCAATGGACGCAGCAACTGCCTGGATCGCCGTTCATTCGAACCCTAGCATCAAAAGATTCATGCTTGTTGACTCTTTTAAAGATGTATCTACAATTCATCTTAACAAACGCCCACTGCCGAGCCAGGAAACCATCATGCGCCGCGACCCCCGCCTCGTCCCCTTGTCCCGCGAACATCACGCCGCCTTGCGCCTCGGCCGCCAGCTGATGACGGGTGGGACGACCGAGTCGCGCGCGGCGCTGCGAGCGATGCTGCCCGCGCTGCGCGCCCACTTTGCCGAGGAGGAACGGAGCTTCCTGCCGCTGCTCGATGGCAGGCAGGAAACCGCGCTGGCGTCGCGCCTGCGCGCCGAACATGCCGCGCTCGATCGCCTGTTCGCTGCAGCCTTGCGGGGCGAGCAGGAAGCCGAGGCCGGCAAGGCCCTGATCGCGCACGTGCGCTTCGAGGAGCGCGAACTGTTCCCCGCGATCGAGGCCGCGCTCGAGGGGGCGATGTCATGACCCACGTCGTCACCGAGGCCTGCATCCGCTGCAAGCACACCGACTGCGTCGAGGTCTGCCCGGTCGATGCCTTTCGCGAAGGGCCCAACTTCCTGGTGATCGATCCGGGCGAGTGCATCGACTGCACCCTGTGCATTCCCGAATGCCCGGTCGCCGCCATCGTGCCGGAAGACGAGCTGAGCCTCGAGCAAGAGCAGTACCTGGCCCTCAACGCCCGCCTCGCCGGCGCCTGGCCGGTCATCGTCGAGAGCAAGCCGAGCCTGCCCGACGCCGACGCCTGGGCCGACGTCCGGCCCAAGCACCACCTGCTCGACGAACGAACCCCCGCAGACACCAAGGAGCAATCATGAACGAGCCCATGCACACCGCGCACAAGACCCTGACGCTCGGCCGCTGGGCGATGGCGTTCGCGGCGCTGGCCTTGCTGGGCGCCGGCATGGTCGCCTATGCCTGGGCAGACCACTTCAGCCTGCCGGTGCAGATCGCGGCGCACCTGCTGATGCCGGTCGCGGCGGGGCTGTTCAAACTGGGCTACGTCGTCAGGCTGGCTTCGCACCAGGCCCTGGGCAACCTCGCCGCGGGCTGATCGCAACGGCGCTGCCCCGGCACGAATAGAAGAATGTGCCAGCACTACGCCCCGTCGATCTCGATCAGTCCTTGGCGTTGAACATCCGCTCCACAACGCGAAAGTCCGCCGCCTCCTCAAGCTGCATATGCCGACGCAAGACCCGGGTGCAGTCAGCGACGTCGGCTCTTGCTGCGGCGCGCCGCGGCTTCCAGCCGGTCGGGACTCGGCACAGTGATCTTGCGACCCGAGACCTGCAGCAGCCCGGCCTCGGCCAGATCACGCAGGATGCGCGAGAAGTGTTCGGGAGTGAGATTCAGCTGCGAGGCGATCTGCGCCTTGGCGGCCGGCAGCGTGATCACGGCCGGGCCCGGCATGCCAGGGCACTGGCGCAGCAGGTAGGCGATGAAGCGCTCGCTTCCGCTGCCGATCGCCTGCCGGTCGAGCTCGAGCACCAGGCTTTCGACGCGCTTGCTCAGACCCGCGATCATCTGGCGGGCGAATTTCGGGCTGCGCTCGATCTCGGCGAACACGACCTCTCGGGGCAGGCACAGCAGCAGCGCATCGCTGCCCGCCTGGGCGTCGACGAGGGCCGGCCGCTCGAGGAACATCACCGGCTCACCCAAGCTCTGCCCCGGCCCGACGATGCCCGACAGGCGTGCGCCGCGCACCGGCGAGTGCGCGACCAGCTTGATCTCGCCGACCACGACGACGTACATGCCGGTCGCGGGGTCGCCCTTGCGGAACAGCATTTCGCCACGCTTCAGCCGGCGCCGTGTCGTGCCGGCAGCAAGGCGGGCCAGCGTCTCGGCATCGAGTTCCCTGAACAGCGCCAGACCGGCCAGGAAGACCTCAGGGGCGATTTCCTTGCGGACCATCGCGTTCACGCCACTACGTCGATCAGCGCCGGATCGTCCGCGTGCGCCCTCAGGATTCCCTCCACCCAGGCTTGCCACGCGCCAGCGAAGGCCCGCCGCGCGGCAACATCCGCCTCGGGGGCAGACGCTCGCTGCAGCAGGCGCGTAAGCGCTGCGGGCCGCGGCACTGCACGCGGGTTGTGTACCAGTTCGACGTTCCGGCCGGTATCCAGGCGGGTAAAGCGGATCTCCCCGCTCATCGCCACGCCGAAACGCAGCAGACCCTGGCGGCCGAAGCGACCGGCCAGGCCCTTGAAGCCGCCCTCGTTCGCAGCACCGGTGATCAGCCCCGCCACGCTGGCGACCACGCCGGCCACGCCCTCGTCACTGCGCTGGCGCAATTCGACCCGCAGCTCACCCCGGCGCGGCAGCGTGTCGGCGTAGAGCCGCGCGAGCGCGGTGCGGGTCATCAGCCAGGCGCCGGCTACCGTCGGGCACGAATGCCCGGTCAGCTTGACGGCATCGAGGTAGCGATACTCGATGATGCCGTCCTCGGCTGCTCCAAGCGTCTCGGCGAGGGGGTCCGCAAGCACGATCGGCGGTACCGCGTCGAAGAAGGCAGGGGTTTGCATGGCCATGCTCCTCGATTCGCGGCCGACGCGAGCCGGCCCGGGTGCCGCCGAGCCGAGCGCAACGGAAACGCGATGCCGTACTTGATGGCTCGGCGCCAAGGGTTCAGTGACCGTCATGAATCGGCGCGAAGCCGGGATGGTCGAAGTGGCGGCCATACTCATTGACCGCGAGCACCACCTTCGCCAGGCCGTCGCCAGGCCCCATCTCCGCCTTGCGGCCGGCCATCGCGTCGGTGCCTTCACCCAGTTCGGCGATCACCAGGTGCAGCATCGCGTCGGCCTGCGGCTCGAGCTTGCAGTTGGCGACGATGCCACCGACCGCGGTCTCGACCTGCATGGCCAGCTCGCGGTACTGCCCGGGCGTGAGCGCACCGCCATGGGCGGCGCCGATCCGCGGCTCGACAAGGCCGCGGATGCGGTCCATGCCCTCGCGCAGGGCCTGGTCGGTCGCCCACTTGCTGCCCTGGTTCAGGCTCAGCTCGTGCGGTGCGTGCGCATCGTGGCCGTGCGCGGGGGTCTGGGCGACCGCCGGACCGGTCAAGGTCGTCGCCAGCGCGATCGCGGCCAGGGCCGCGAAGAGCTTCTTCCGTGCATTGTTCGTCGTCATGCCGATCTCCTTGAGCTTGCTGGAGGCGACCATCGCCTTCCTGCCAGCTCCGATCGGCGGCAATGACAGGGGTTCGAAGAACCGCCCGATTCCTTAGCAATCCTCAAGAAACGACGGGACCGAGGACGTGATGCCGAAGGACGGTTGCATGCGGTGAATGCCGCACCTACCGGGGCACGCTCGTTCCGTCCGTCTTGTGCAAAGGGCCGACCGATGTCGATGCGCGGACATGATGTCCGCGCCGCCGTGCGCGGTCGGCAGGCGTTCGCCGCGCAGCGGCGGCCCGGCGATCACAAGGCGCGCTGGTTCACCCGCCTGGACAGCTCGTCCGCGCTCTCCTTGCGTTCGCTGTAGCGCTCCACCAGATAGGGCGCGATGTCGCGCGTCAGCAGCGTGAACTTGACCAGCTCCTCCATGACGTCGACGACGCGGTCGTAGGAAGCAGAGGGCTTCATGCGGTCGTCGTCGCCGAACTCGAGGAAGGCCTTCGGCACCGATGACTGGTTGGGGATGGTCAGCATGCGCATCCAGCGACCCAGCACCCGCATCTGGTTCACCGCGTTGAACGACTGCGAGCCGCCGCTGACCTGCATCACCGCCAGCGTCTTGCCCTGGGTCGGACGCACGGCGCCGAGTGCGAGCGGAATCCAGTCGATCTGCGTCTTCATGATGCCGGTCATTGCGCCGTGGCGTTCGGGCGAGCACCACACCATGCCTTCGGCCCACTGGCACAGCTCGCGCAACTCGACGACCTTGGGGTGGGTGTCGGGCGCGTCGTCCGGCAGCGGCAGCCCGCTCGGATTGAAGATGCGCGTCTCGGCGCCCATCGCCCGCAGCAGCCGGGCGGCCTCTTCGACGACCAGGCGGCTGAACGAGCGCTTGCGCAGCGACCCGTACAGCAGCAGGATGCGCGGCGGATGGGCGGACGCCGCTGCGGGACGCAGACGGGCGGCATCGGGCACCCTGAACAGCTCCGGGCGCACGTTGGGGAGGTCGTCGATCGGCTCAGACACGACGACCCGCCGCATCGACGACGACTTCCCCGTCCTCCTTGGCGAACGCCCCCTGCTGCGCTTGCGGCAGGATCTCGAGGACGACTTCGGACGGCCGGCACAGGCGCGTGCCCAGCGGCGTGACCACGATCGGCCGGTTGATCAGCACCGGATGCGCCAGCATGGCGTCGATCAGCGCGTCGTCGCCAAGCGCGGGGTCGCCCAGCCCGAGCTCGTCGAAGAGCGCCTCCTTGCTTCGCATGACCTCGCGCACCGACAGGCCGCTGGCGGCGATCAACTGCTCCAGCCGCGCCCGCTCGGGCGGGGTGCGCAGATATTCGATGACCTGCGGCTCGGCGCCGCTGTTGCGGATCATCGCCAGCGTGTTGCGCGAGGTCCCGCAGCGCGGGTTGTGATAGATCGTGATGTCGCTCATGGTCTTGCCCCATCCTCCGACAGCGCTACCGCGCTTGCCGCCTCCGGCACGAACCAGTGCCGGGTTCGATTGACGATCGCCACCAGTGACAGCATCACCGGCACCTCCACCAGCACGCCGACCACGGTGGCCAGCGCCGCGCCCGAGTTCAGGCCGAACAGCGAGATCGCCACCGCCACCGCGAGCTCGAAGAAGTTCGAGGTCCCGATCAGGCAGGCGGGGCCGGCGACGGCGTGCGGCAGCCTCAAGGCCTTGGCAGCAACGTAGGCGATGGCGAAGATTCCATAGGTCTGCACGATCAGCGGCACCGCGATCATCGCGATCACCAGCGGCCGGTCTACGATGGTGCCGGCCTGAAAACCGAACAGCAGCACCACCGTGGCGATCAGGCCGACGATGGACCACGGCTTGAGCCGGCCGACGAAGTCCGCCACCGCGTGCGCCGAACGACGCATCAGCAGGTGCCGGGTGGCCATGCCGGCGGCCAGCGGCAACACCACGTAGAGCACGGTCGACAGCACCAGGGTCTCCCACGGCACGCTGATGCGGGTGACGCCGAGCAGGAAGGCGGCGATGGGAGCGAAGGCCACGACCATGATGAGATCGTTCACCGACACCTGCACCAGGGTGTAGCTGGCATCGCCCTTCACCAGCTGGCTCCACACGAACACCATCGCGGTGCACGGCGCGACGCCGAGCAGGATCATGCCGGCGATGTATTCGCTCGCCGATTGCGGGTCGACCCAGGGCGCGAACACGTAGTGGAAGAAGAGCACGCCGAGGGCGGCCATCGTGAACGGCTTTATCAGCCAGTTCACCACGAGTGTCAGCATCAGCCCGCGCGGCTTGCGGCCCACGTCCTTCACCGCGTGCCAGTCGATCTGGATCATCATCGGATAGATCATGATCCAGATGAACACCGCCACCACCAGGTTCACATGGGCGATTTCGAGCGCGGCGATGGCCTGGAAGGCGCCGGGCGCGGCCAGGCCGAGGACGACGCCGGCGCCAATGCCCAGCGCGACCCAGACCGTCAGGTAACGTTCGAACAGTCCCA